>NZ_JANGCA010000063.1:0-20328 GCF_024463855.1 Clostridium sp. DFI.1.208
CATCAAAAAATTCAATATATCCTTCAAAATATACAAAAAAAGACAATTTCATTTCGAAAATTGCCTATATACAATAAAAAGCCTATGTCCTTACGAAAAGGTATAGGCTTTTGTCAACAATCTGAAGGATGGTATAGGTACCATCCTTTTCCACACTGACGATATGATATGTTTCATCGTCCTGCAGCGTCTTTTCACTGGCTGATACCGGCATAAGGGATGCAGTGATCAAAAGACTCAGCACAAGGATGTATAGTTTTTTCTTAATCATGTCGATAACCTCCGCACATGTCTTCATTATATCGTACAATCGTGTGCAGGACATGTGAAAGTGTAGAAATATATTGAAATTGTAAGAATTCATTGTATGTTTCCTTTGGCAGGCTATTGCAGATTGGATATGCCTGTTGCGTGGGATTATGAGCATAGCAGCATTTTGAAGGCCAAATCACAAAAGCCCTTCCTACGCTTTCAGGCAGCTATGTACAGGACGGCTGCTTTTCTGAAAAGCCCTTCAGTTATACAAAAAGTCAAAAGAGTTGACAGGCGGAAGGACAGCTACTATAATGGGAGCATACCAGGGCACCCCCTGGGGGAGGTAGAACGATGAGCGATGAACGTAAAAAAGCCCTTCAGAACCTGAAGACAGCACGCGGACAGATCGATGGTATCATTCGCATGATTGAAGAGGGGCGTTACTGTATCGATATATCAAATCAGATTTCAGCATCTACAGCGCTGCTGAAAAAAGCAAATAAGCATATTCTGAGCGGTCATCTGCACAGCTGTGTGCTGACTGCCATTGAGGAACAGGATGCCGAGGAAAAGGTCCGTGAGATTGAAGACGTAATCGCGGCACTGCTGAAATAGAAAGAAGGAAAACGTAATGAACAAAACATATAAAATAGAAGGGATGCACTGCTCAGCCTGTGCCGCCTCGGTAGAGAACATATTGAAGCGGCAGCCTGCGGTAGAGGACGCCGCTGTAAATCTGGTCATGGAGGAAGCTGTGATCAGCATTGCGGATGGTTTCGATGAAAAAGCGGCTATGCAGGCTGTGGAAAAGGGCGGTTTTCATATGAAGGAGCGTGCTGCAGCCAAGCAGCAGACCTATCGTGTAGAGGGTATGCATTGTGCGGCCTGCAGTGCGGCTGTAGAGCGGGTGTTAAACCGCTTTGAGGAAATCGAGCAAGCCAGTGTGAATCTGGTAATGAATACGGTGAGCATCACCTTTACGAAAAAGAATGTTGAGGCTTGGGCAACAGCAGTGGAAAAGGCCGGCTTTACCCTGCTGGAGGAAGCAATGAAAACATATCGCATTGATGTGGAGGGCATGACCTGTTCCTCCTGCAGCGCAGCGCTGGAGCATGCATTGAAAAAAGCGGAGGGAATATCCGCTGTCAGCATCAACCTTGTCACCAATATGGCAATCGTGGATGCAGACCCGCACAAAATCAAGCTGTCGGAAATTCTGGCAATCATTCAGAATACCGGCTATCACGGAACGCTTCATGTGGAGCGACAGGAAGAAGCTGAGAAAAAGGACTATGAAGCTGTAAAAATTTATACCACGCTGGTTCTGGCTTTTATCCTGCTGTATATCGGTATGTCACATATGCTGGGCAATATCCGGCTGCCACTGCCCGATCTCATTCATTATGATACGCATCCGTTTAATTTCGCTTTTATTCAGTTTATTCTCGCAACAGCGATTCTTATTCTGGGACGTCATTTCTTTACCAGAGGAGGTAAGGCTTTATTTCACAAGGCACCGAATATGGACACACTGGTGGCGGTTGGTACGGGGAGTGCCTATCTGTATTCGCTGTACTCCCTGTTTTCCATTCTGCAGGGCAATCTGCATGCGGTGCACAGTCTGTATTTTGAATCTGCCGGTGTTGTTGTAGCGCTGGTGCAGTTTGGAAAGCATCTGGAAAGTATTTCCAAGAAGAAATCCACAGGGGCAATCTCTGCGCTGCTGCAGCTGCGTCCAAGCAATGCGACATTGCTGCGGGATGGCAAAGAGGTGGAAATTCAGGTAGAGGAAATCACGGTCGGTGATCTGCTTGTGGTAAAGCCGGGAGAGCATATTCCGGTGGATGGTGTATTGAAAAAGGGGCATGCGAGTGTGGATGAAAGCATGCTGACGGGGGAAAGTATGCCGGTTTCCAAGCAGCAGGGGGATGCTCTGATTCAGGGGACGATTGCATTGGATGCCAGAATCGTTATGGAATGCAATGCGATCGAAGAGGATACCACACTTGCGAAAATCATCCGTATGGTGGAGGAGGCACAGGGCAAAAAAGCGCCGATTGCACGTATTGCGGATAAGATTTCCCTGTATTTTGTACCGACGGTTATGGCGATTGCCTTTGTGGCAGCACTGCTCTGGTATCTTTCCACACAGGACTTTGCCTTTGCACTGACGATCTTTGTCAGCGTGCTGGTCATTGCCTGTCCGTGTGCGCTTGGTCTTGCAACACCGACTGCCATCATGGTGGGAACCGGAAAGGCTGCACAGTTTGGTATCTTTATGAAAAGCGGGGAGGCGCTGGAAACAGCGAGCGGTATCGATACGATTGTGTTCGATAAAACAGGAACACTGACAATCGGAAAGCCGGTTGTAACCGATATGGCAGCTGATGATGAGCAAAAGCTGCTTTCGATTGCGGCATCTCTGGAGGCAGGAAGTCGTCATCCACTGGCAACGGCTATTCTGGAAAAAGCGAAGGAAGAACATATCAGCGGTTCGGCATTAACACATATTGAAACGCACAACGGACGCGGACTCAGCGGCGAGTGGAACGATGTGACCTGGTATGCGGGCAGCCGCACATTTCTGGAGCTGGCAGGAGCTTCCTGTGAGGAATATGCTGCGCAGGAGCTGGCATGGCTGAAGCAGGGGAAAACAGTTGTCTGGATTGGAACATCCGCTCATATTTATGGGATTATCGCGATTGCAGATCAGCTGAAGCCGCAGACAAACGATGTGATACGCCGTCTTCGTGAACAGCAGATCGATGTAGTCATGCTGACAGGAGATAATAAAATAACAGCGGCAGCGATTGCGGAAGCTGCAGGAATTGACCATGTGATTGCACAGGTGCTTCCCGATCAAAAGGGAGAGGAAGTCAAAAAGCTGCAGGCACAGGGGAAAATCGTTGCCATGGTTGGAGATGGCATCAATGATGCGGTGGCGCTGATACAGAGTGAGGTTGGCATCGCCATCGGAAGCGGCAGTGATGTTGCGGTGGAAAGTGCTGATATCGTTTTAGTCAAGGATAATATTCAGGACGTGGAAACGGCCATTCGTTTATCTAAGGCTGTCATACGCAATATCAAGCAGAACCTGTTCTGGGCGTTCTTCTACAATACGCTGGGGATTCCAATCGCAGCAGGTGTGCTACATCTGTTTGGCGGTCCGCTGCTGTCTCCGGTATTTGCCGGTGCTGCGATGGCTTTCAGCTCCGTGAGCGTCGTCAGCAACGCGCTTCGTCTTCGTAATTTTAAATAAGCCTATCCCAGACAGTAATGTATACAAAGGATGCGGATACATTGTCCGGAAGGAGGCTGCTGTCGTTATGGTTTACAAGGTCAGACTTTGAAAAATCAACATTGTGTACAAATTTTCTTGTTTTTCTGCAGAAAATGAAAATTTTAAGTGAAAAAGACAGTGAGATATAGTACAATAATCTTAATGAAAATTGAGGTGTACTATGGACTATAAAATTATTATATTGGCCGTTGTTATTACGATCGTTCTGATTGTCGGCACACAGGTATGGAAGCAGAGCATTTTAAAGAAGCTGCTGAAGCATATGCAGCAGGGTGATTTCGATGCGTATTTCAAGCTTCTGGATTCCCTTCCCTGCAAGTATTTCTATCCTCCGTTCAACCGCGAGTATATGCGCTTAAACGGCTATATTATGAAAGCGGATAAGAAAAAAATCGAGGAGTGCTTTGATTTGATCCTGAGCATGCGGATGAATAAAAAGCAGGAGCTGGATGTTGTCATTAAGGCATTTTATTACTATCTGGATGAAGACAGCAGGAAGAAGTGTAAAACGCTGCTGGAACGTATGAAAAAGATTGCGGATGAGAGCATAACGCAGGAATGCCAGGTTATCTACGATATCCTTCTGGAGGAAAAGACCAGTTATATCGATGATATGGAAGAGCAGCTGAAAAATGAGGAGCTGCAGGAAGCACAAAAGGGAATGTTCCACTACATGCTGGCACTGCAGTACAGCTATTTGAAGGATGAAAAGAAGAAGAAGGAGCATCTGCAGGCGGCGTCAAGGGATCTTAAGGGAACTCCGTATGAGATGAAAATTAACCAGTTGATGAAAAAATAGGATAGGTGCTATTTGTGTATCTCACTTATTTTAGGTAAAAGTGATAGAGAGATTTCTTAAATGTCGGATACAGTCATTTCTGAAGTCTCTTTTTTTACATTGCGTGACAGAAAACTATATCAACGCTTAGGGACATGCGGATAGTCTCCAGTTCCTATTGTATTTGTGAGCAATTTGCAGAAAGCTTTACCAACAAACTACATTCTGAATACGTTTCGGACATGATGAAAAAATATAAGAACGCATATCAATCATGTATTTAGAGAAAAAGAAGTTGATAAAGAGAACAACACGCAAAAAAGCTGTGGGTGTTAAGCAGCCTATGGCTTTGTATACGTTGGGCGGCTGGCATATTGACAGCTGTGTACCAGACTGTATTCAGCCAAAGGGTTTATCCAACACTGAAGAAAAGGCGGCAAACCTTTTATACTTTCTTCGTAAGGATATCCGTTCACTGCCAGATGCAAACGAATAGCAGCACGGTTTCTGGAATTTATAAATAAGAATACTGCCTTGCCGCATAATGGTGAAACAATTAGGAGTGATTGCGCAACGGTTACCATCACACGGATGGTTGCTGAATCTAAGCCAGAAGAAAAGGAACTCAGGATATCACTGATTATGGATTTTTCAATGAAGCATTGATATTTTACGAATCATCCTGCATATGAGCTGCTATATTCAGAAGGCATCTTAATAATAGAGAATACTGTCAGGAATTGGCAGTTTTTTCTTAGGCATTTAAGTTGCGTGAACATGCCCAATCCACCTATACTAATACAAGATAGGTGGTATGTGTATGAAGATACAGAAAAGAGACGGAAAACTTCAGGAATTTGAAGGAGAAAAGATTGCACAGGCAATCAGGAAAGCATTCCGCAGTACCGGAACAAGTATAGAAGAAGCGGTATTGAAGGATATGATTGAAGATATTACAACGGTGGCGGCAGCGGACGGCGCACAGCTGAGTGTTGAGGTCGTTCAGGATTTAGTCGAGGAAAAACTGATGCAGCATCAGTTTTATAAGGAAGCAAAAAATTATATTCTGTATCGTCAGAAGAGAACGGAAGCAAGGCAGGTTGTGCATGATCTTGTACATGCACTGCAAAATGAAGACCTTTACAGCATATTAGTAGATATTCAGCAGCAATATCCGGATGAGGTGTATGATCTGCGTCATCTGCTCATGAAATTTCATTCCTTTTTGAAAGCGGATATGGGCAGTGATGAACGGCTGCGAATGCTGATCAAGGCAAGTGTTGAACTGATTCGTAAGGAGGCTCCGAAATGGGAATATATCGCTTCCCGTTTTCTTTCCTATCAGCTGCATGAGGAAATCAGTGCCCGCATGCAAAAGCTGGAGCTTCCCGTATTCAGCAAAAAACTGAAGTATCTGGAGGAACAGGGCTATTATGGTGATTATATCCGTAAGGCCTACAGCGATGCGCAGATAGATGAGCTGGGGGCCTATCTGAAGGATGAGCGTGACTATCTGTTTACCTACAGCGGTCTGGAGCTTGTCAAGAAACGGTATCTGATGTGCTCCCATGCCCATGAGGTTTTGGAAACCCCGCAGGAGATGTTTATGGGAATCGCCATGCATCTGGCAATGCCGGAGCAGGAGCGAATGTACTGGGCAAAGCAGATATACGATATTCTCTCGCAGCTGCAGGTAACCATGGCGACACCGACCATGTCCAATGCCCGCAAGCCGTATCATCAGCTTTCCAGCTGCTTCATTGACACGGTAGAGGATACCTTAAACAATATTTACAAGAGTGTGGATAATTTTGCACAGGTTTCCAAATACGGCGGCGGTATGGGGCTGTACTTTGGTAAGGTTCGGGCAAACGGCAGTGATATCCGTGGCTTTGAAGGAGCCGCAGGCGGTGTGATTCGCTGGATCAAGCTTGTCAACGATACGGCAACCGCAGTTGATCAGCTGGGTGTTCGTCAGGGAGCAGTCGCCGTCTATCTGGATGCGTGGCATAAGGATCTCCCCGAATTTTTGAATCTGAGAACCAACAACGGGGATGACCGTATGAAGGCACATGACGTGTTTCCGGCTGTCTGTTATCCGGACTTGTTCTGGAAACTGGCGAAAGAGGATTTGAATGCAATCTGGTATCTGATGTGTCCGCATGAAATCCATAAGATCAAGGGCTATCATCTGGAGGATTTCTATGGTGAGGAATGGGAAGAGCGCTACTTTGATTGTGTGCAGGATCCGCGGGTGCCGAAGCGATCGATGGTACTGAAGGATCTGGTGCGTCTGATTCTGAAATCAGCTGTGGAAACCGGTACACCGTTTACCTTTAACCGTGATCATGTGAATCGTATGAATCCAAACGCACATGCCGGTATGATTTACAGCAGTAATCTCTGTACGGAAATCGCGCAAAATATGAAGGCGCTAAAGCTGGAAGAGAGCCGTATTGTAGAGGTTGACGGAGAAACTGTAGTGGTCAATGAAAGTAAGCCCGGAGATTTTGTCGTCTGCAATCTGGCGAGTCTGTCACTGGGAAATATCGATGTAAGCAATGCAGAAGAGCTTTCCCATATCATCCATGTGATCGTGCGTGCGCTGGATAATGTAATCGATTTGAATTATTATCCGATACCCTATGCGAAAATAACAAACCGCAAATACCGCCCGATCGGGTTAGGTGTCAGCGGCTATCATCATATGCTGGTAAAGCAGGGTCTGCGGTTTGAGTCCGAGGAGCATCTGCAGTTTGCGGATACCCTTTTTGAAAAAATCAATTACTATGCGATTCAGGCAAGCACTGCATTGGCGAAGGAAAAGGGCAGCTATTCGATGTTTGCGGGAAGCGATTGGCAAAGTGGCGCCTATTTCACAAAGCGCGGCTATGCATCCGACGCATGGAACCGTCTGTCACAGCAGGTTTGTGAGCAGGGTATGCGGAATGCATGGCTGATGGCGATCGCGCCGACAAGCTCTACCTCCATCATCGCCGGAACAACAGCCGGAGTGGATCCGATTATGAATAAATATTTTCTGGAGGAAAAAAAGGGCAGTATGATTGCCCGGGTTGCACCGGATTTGGACGCAAGAACCTTCTGGCTGTATAAGAACGCCCATCTGATCGATCAGGAATGGGTTGTGCGTTCTGCCGGTATCCGACAGCGTCATATCGACCAGGCACAGTCTGTCAATCTGTATATCACCAATGAATTTACTCTGCGTCAGGTTCTGATGCTGTATATTCACGCATGGGAATATGGGGTGAAAACCATATATTATGTTCGCAGCAAATCATTGGAAGTAGAGGAATGCGAATCCTGCGCATCGTAGAAGGGAGAACTTATGAGTGATTTAATACGAAAGCCTCTGTTTAATGAACACGGGGATTGCGAGGTCGGAAAGCGCCGCATGATCAATGGCAATACGACCAATCTGAATGATTTTAATAATATGAAGTATACCTGGGTGTCCGACTGGTATCGTCAGGCGATGAATAATTTCTGGATTCCTGAGGAAATCAATCTGAATCAGGATGTGAAGGATTATCGTCGACTGCGTGAGGCAGAGAAAACGGCCTATGACAAAACCTTGTCCTTTCTGATTTTTCTGGACTCTATCCAAACAGCGAATCTGCCGAACGTAGGAGAATATATTACGGCAAATGAAGTGAATCTGTGTCTGACGATACAGGCCTTTCAGGAGGCAGTTCACTCGCAGAGCTATAGCTATATGCTGGATTCCATCTGTTCTCCGCAGGAACGCAGCGATATACTGTACCAGTGGAAGGATGATGAACGCCTGTTGAATCGAAATAAATTCATCGGTGATTTATATAATGATTTCCAAACGCATAGAGACGGCAAACATCTGATGAAGACGATGATGGCGAATTATATCCTGGAGGGTATCTACTTTTATTCCGGCTTTATGTTCTTCTATAATCTGGGGCGTATGGGGAAAATGCCTGGCTCTGTACAGGAAATTCGCTATATCAACCGCGATGAAAACACACATCTCTGGCTGTTTCGTTCCATGATTCTCGAGCTGCAGAAGGAGGAGCCACAGCTGTTTACGGACGATCTGATTGCGGAATATAAGGAAATGCTGCGCCATGGCGTTGAGGAGGAAATCCGCTGGGGAGAATATGTTATAGGAAATCATATCGAGGGACTGACGATGGAAATGGTATCCGATTATATTCATTACCTGGGAAATCTTCGCAGTAATTCTCTTGGCTTTGGCTCTTTGTATGACGGCTTTGAAAATGAACCGAAATCTATGGAATGGGTGTCTATGTATGCAAATGCCAATCTGATTAAGACCGATTTCTTTGAAGCACGTTCCTCTGCCTATGCGAAAAGCAGTGCATTGGTGGATGATCTGTAAGCGAAGGCGTGAGAATATCTGCATAGCATAGCTATTCGAGAATAAAGAGGATTTTATACGGCTTTCGCTTCTATCGTAGGAATCCTCTTTTCTTATATGATAGCAGTAAAAAGCCATCAATATAGGGATAACAGCAGACTTGTCTGGACTGTGACAGGAAAGCTGGCAGGCAATGCGGGAGGAGTGATTTCCTGAAAACAAGCTATGAAAGCACATCCCTTCTGGACACTTCTGTAGCATGTGCGAAACAGCGGATACCATATAGCAGCCATGTAGAGCTGTTGATAATATAAAATATTCCTATTATTTGATTTCCTTCAGAGATTTTAGAGGCTGTCGGGCATCAGAATTGCTTTGACTGTTAGCCTGTGGTAATATTCAGACAGACAAACAAGGAGGTCATGTTATGAAATACGTATATGCATCCAGAATGGGAAAAACTGAAAAATTGATAGGAAAGCTTGCGCTTGACGCAATGAAAATAGAAAACGGTACAGAAACAGCAGAAGGTGATTATATTTTATTCACTTATACCGATGGCAATGGTGTCGTACCGAACATCGTGGAAAGCTTTCTGGAAAACAACGCCGATCGCTTAAAGGGTGTTGTAGCTGGAGGAAGCAGAGAACGTCATGCCGCAACCTTTGGCTGGGCAGGTGATGTTATCTCAAAAAAATACAATGTCCCATGTCTGTATAAGGTTGACGGTGAGGGCAGCGAAGAGGATGTTGAGATATTAAAACAGCTTATTCAGTAAGCGATGCCCGTCGTTTGTAATCGAGGACAAGCGTAAGATCAGAAGGTCTACAGCAAAATTATGCTGCTTCTGATCTTTTTTTATTATATAGGAACCGCAGGATTACGAAGCATGAAGCATGGAATTGCAGAATATAACAGGGAAAATGCAAAAACAGAAAATGGGATCGCAGCCTTCCTATATGCAATCATGGAAATGGCTGTTGAGGAAGCAAACCGTGATCAGAGCTTTAACAAGTGCAGGAGGTAGTTTGCTATGCGAAATAGGCGTTTTAAGGCAAAGTCAGATGCTGTTCATACAATCGAAACGTTTTCGGTCATTTTTCTTCCACTTTTTCAAGGTGCGTGGTATATTGTGGTTAGATATGGGTAACATATAGTGACAACCCATGCAAAGGAGGCTTCACAATGAGTGAAAAAAGAAAAATCGTACTGGTTGGTACCGGCTTTGTCGGTATGAGCATGGCATATAGTTTTCTGAGCACCGGAGGAATTGATGAATTGGTGCTGCTTGATGTAGCAAAGGAAAAAGCAGTCGGAGAGGCAATGGATCTGCAGCACGGACTGCCATATGCCAGAGGAAAAATGGAAATTTATGCAGGAGACTATGCAGACTGCAGGGATGCGAGCATTGTCGTAATTACAGCGGGAGCTGCTCAGAAACCGGATGAAACGCGTCTGGATCTGACAGCGAAAAATGCCAGAATCATGAAAAGTGTCGTGGAAAGCATCATGGCAAGCGGCTTTGATGGAATTTTGATTATTGCCAGCAATCCTGTAGATGGTATGACTTATCTTGCCCAAAAGGTGAGCGGTCTTCCAAAACAGCGTGTGATTGGATCCGGAACAATTTTGGATACGGCACGTCTTCGCTATATGATGAGCGAATATCTGGATGTATCCAGCTCCAATATGCATGCTTATATCATGGGAGAGCATGGGGATTCCAGCTTTGTGCCATGGACACATGCCTATGTAGGAAGCAAATCACTGCTGGAGCTGTTGGATGAAAAAGGAAAGCCGTTATCCGATCTGCATGACATCTACACCAATGTACAGCAGGCAGCGTATGAAATTATCAATCGCAAGAAGGCTACCTTCTATGGCATCGGACTTTCCTTGAATCGACTGGTTCATGCTGTTCTGGATGATGAGAATGTCATCCTCACCGTATCTGCCTACCAGTCAAAGGAATATGGACACGAGGGCTTGTATATCGGTGTGCCTGCAATCGTGAACAGACAGGGAATTCGGGAGGTAGTTCGTTTGAAGCTGAATGAGGTCGATCAGGCTAAATTCGACAGCAGCTGCAGGACCTTACAGGAAATCAATCGGGATGTCATTGACCCGCTGCTTTGATTCAGACAGTTTTCTACAGGGGATAAGGAAATGATTGCCGTTTTCTTATCTTCTTTTTTATGGTAAAGTAATGAGTGAATAGAATATCTGGAGGTAGTTTATCTATGAATGAGAAAAGAAAAATCGTATTGGTCGGCTGTGGCTTTGTCGGTATGAGTATGGCATACAGCTTTCTGAATACCGGGGGAATCGACGAGCTGGTGCTGATTGATGTGGATCAGGAAAAGGCAATCGGAGAAGCGATGGATTTGCAGCATGGTCTGCCCTATGCAAGAGGTAAAATGAGTATCAAGGCAGGCGGCTATGAGGAATGCCGTGATGCTGCGGTTGTTGTGATTACGGCCGGTGTTACGCAGAAGCCGACAGAGACTCGTCTGGATCTTACTGCAAGGGATACGGTGATTATCAAAAGCGTGACAGAGCAGATTATGGCGAGCGGCTTTGACGGTATACTGGTGATTGCCAGCAATCCCGTGGATGCCATGACCTATGTTGCGCAAAAGGTAAGCGGTCTGCCGAAGGAGCGTGTCATCGGCTCCGGTACCATTCTGGACACGGCACGTCTTCGCTATATGATGAGTGAGTATCTGGATGTTTCCACGAGCAATATACATGCCTATATTATGGGGGAGCATGGGGATTCCAGCTTTGTGCCATGGACCAATGCCTATGTCGGCTGTAAGAATCTGCTGGACCTGCTGGATGAAAAGGGCAGAGATTTATCCGATCTGCATGATATTTACACCAATGTACAGCAGGCGGGCTATGAAATCGTGAAGCGGAAGCGCTCCACCTATTATGGAATCGGATTGTCGTTAAACCGGTTGGTTCATGCGATTCTGGATGATGAGAATGTCATCCTGACTGTATCCGCATATCAGAATAACGAATATGGACAGGAGGGACTGTATATCGGTGTTCCGGCAGTTGTCAACCGTCAGGGAATCCGAGAAATCGTAAAGCTGGATCTGAATGAAGTAGATCAGGCAAAATTCAATCAGAGCTGTGAAACGATTCGTGATATCAATACGGATGCCGTTGATCCGCTGCTGTAGAAAGGAAGCAAAGATTGTAAGCATACAGAAAAGAACAGTGAAACCGCCTTGTTGTCATAGGGCGGTCTTTTTTATATAGGAATCAGGGAGGTCGGCTTGTGAGGTGGCGCTCTGCAGGGAATTGGATATCAATGTGCGGAGCGTGCGAATAATGCTTCATACCTGCGGCTTTTTCCTGTATAATAAACATGGAAAATAAGGAAGCAATAGCTTAGACATACTGAAAACGGAGGATTGCGTAATGAAGCAGACGATGATAGGAACATGGAAGATGGCATATGACGGTATCCGCAAGGGAGCCGTGGTTTTGCAGGAGCATGGTGTAAAGGAAGCCATACTTACAGCGATACAGGACGTAGAGCAACGGGAGGAATTTGTATCCGTCGGAAACGGAGGTCTTCCCAACATCGACGGGCAGGTACAGCTGGATGCAGCCTATATGGATGGAAAAACATTGAATTTCGGCGGAGTGATAGAGGTTGAGAATGTGGCATCCGCAATCGAGGTCGCAGCATCATTGTGCGGAAACCACTGTAACTGCCTGCTTGCCGGTAAGGGAGCGGAGGCGTATGCGCAACGAGAGGGCTTTGCGTTTTCAAATCATCTTACCAAAGCATCAAAGCAGCGATGGGAACAGGCAAAAAAAGACGTGGAATTAAAGGCGTATGACGGACACGATACCGTTTGTGTACTCGCCGCAAAGGAGGATGAAATGGCTGCAGGTGTTTCTACCTCGGGGTTGTTTTTGAAGCATGCCGGCAGAGTAGGGGACAGTCCTGTGATCGGCTCCGGCTTTTACAGTGACGCGCTGGCTGGAAGCGCGGCGGCAACCGGTCTTGGGGAAGACATCATGCGCGGCTGTCTGTCTATTCGGGTTGTTGATTTGATGCGTGCAGGGCTTGCTGTTCAGGATGCTCTGGTTCAGGTGCTGGATACCCATATGGCACGTATGAAGCAGGCGGGAAATGCGTGCGATGCAATCTCCATGATTGCTATGGATACGCATGGGAATTGTGCTGCTGTAACGAATTTGAAGGAATTTCCTTATGTTGTTGCGCAGGATGGCAAGGTAACGCTCATGGTTGCGGCATATGAAAACGGTGTTCATCGTTGTTTTCCTGCCGATGAAGCATGGATAAAGCAATATACCGGTGATTGATATGACGCCTTTACTTGATCATCTGCATGTCACCGTTCGTGATTTAAAACGTGCTGAATGCTTTTATGATCAATTTTTGCCACTGCTTGGCTTTGACCTGCGTTATAAGGAATATGATTGTAAGGAAGCAAATGCATATGAAATAATAGAATACCATCATGCGGCGTTCTCTATTGGTATTGTCAGTCCGCGGAGCTGTTTTGAAAAGGAAAAGCTCAGCCGCAGGAAGCCTGGAGCTTTGCATCATGTGGCATTTATGGTAGAAGATACGCAGACAGTGGATTGCTTATACGAGCAGGTCATGCAGATGAAGATGCAGATTGTTCATGCGCCAAGATATTATCCGGAATACTGTGAGGACTATTATGCATTTTTTCTGAAGGACAGTGAAGGTATTGAACTGGAGATTACAAGCTATGACAGGCGGAAATACTTTCCTTAAATCAGCGGTTATACCAAAACAGCAAACATGGTAGCTGAAGCAAATGGTTCTGGTAATGCAAAGGCATTCTCTGGCTTGTTGCAGCATCGTGATTTTCAAAATGAAAAATGCAAAGGCATCCTATAACAGCGATGCCTTTGCGTTTTTCATTTAAGAGTAACACGGTATCCTTCATCCATCAGTCGAAGTATGAAATCTTGTCTGGGTCAAAGCGGTCTGCAATTTCTTTTTCTTCACAGCCATAGCCGACAGCGACGACCGCAACCGGAAGTAAATCCTCTTTCAATCCGTAATATCTGCGGAAATTATCAATGCGCTCCCTGCGCGGTCCCACGGCACACCAGCAGGTTGACAGTCCCTGATGGCGTGCTTCAATCAGAATATTTTCGATTGCGGCACTGCAGTCACAGTACAGATATTCATCCAAATCTGTCACTGTGCGATCTCCCATCACAAGGATGGCACAGGGCGCTGTTTTCATCATACCTGTATACGGCTGCAGGGTTGTCATCTCATCCAGGGCTTTGCGATTGCGAATAACCATAAACCGCCAGCTTTGCGTATTTCGGGCGGTTGGCGCATGCATGGCAGCACGAAGAAGCTCCATCAGCTTTTCGTCCTCTACGTCTCTGTTCTCATAACGCCGTATGCTCTGTCTTGTCCATACTTCATTCAGCATAAATTGTTTCCTCCTTATTCTCTTTTCTTAAGTATAGCACAAACCTGAAAAAAGAGCTGTGCATAATGCGCAGCTCTAATGCCCGTTAGCATAGGCTTTCGGTACGCCGTAGCCGGCATCCAGCTTTAACAGATAGTCCTTTTCATATTTCATCAAGGTGGAATATGTGACAAACTGATAGCCCTGCTTCTTTAACTCAGGCAGGATAGCTTTCAGACCTTCAACACTCGGCTCATAAATATCGTGAAATAAAATAACGATATTTCCATTTTTCGCTCCGTTTAACGCTGCCGAGGTGATGCTAGCGGCATTCTTACTCGACCAGTCCCTTGTATCAATGTCCCAGAACGCATAGCCCAGATAATTCCCCTTTAACAGATTGTCATTGACTGCACCATAGGGCGGGCGGAAATAGCGTGGCTCTGCACCACAGCTGGCATAAACAGCATCCTGCGTTTTATAGATGTTTTCCGTCACCTGTGCAACAGACATGTATCCCTTTTTGGAAGCCGCAAGCTCCATAGCATGATCCCAGGAATGATTTCCAAGCTCAAAGCCGCGTTTGTGCATATCCTTCACGGTAGCACTGTTTGCTTCTACGTTTTGTCCCAGCATAAAGAAGGTGGCTCGTCCATCGTATTGTTCAAATATATCCATGACCTCGGTGGTATAGGCACTTGGTCCATCATCAAAGGTAAAGGCGATCATTTTTTTGTTTGGATCAACCTTTGGCTGCGGCTTAGCAGACACCGCATCAGCCTGATACAGCGATGGGATCTGCGTATCCTTCAGCTTTATGTATTTCTTATAGTCCTTATATGGAATGGAAACGGTATGCTTATCATCCAGATGAAGCTGCAGGCTTGTCTCTGTCATGGAAAGAGCACGCATATCACGCTTTATCTCTTTTTTCCAGCCCTGCCTGTCAGCCAGCTTTTTCACCAATACGGGATATTCACGGCGTAATACATCATCCAGAACAAGCTGCTTTCCCTGCTTTTTATCATATAAAATCCACGTCGTTTCCGTTGCCCTCTGCACACCCTCAGCATCGTATGTATACCTGTGAAATGCCAGATTCACATAGCGGTCGAAAAGCAGTGAGCTGTCATAATCAATGCTTGTGATCTGCTTCTCTGCCTTACTGGCAGCTGTCACAGCCTTTTTTTCATATGCCTTGACAATCGTGTTTAAATTCTTTTCTTTATACGCAGGGTAGGTAAAGGATACAAATGCTTCATTTTCATATTCCTTACTGACCTGTTGTATATCCCCATAATCTTTTCCTTTTGTTTGATAAGCCTTGTATTCCTCATATGGATCTGTGAACAGCATGCTAGTGATCTTCCATATTCCAAAGCCGACTGTGGTGATGACCACAGCGCAGATTACCAGCAGAATCGCCAGTCGATCCTTCCTCAATTTTTTTCTTTTCGTATTCATAATCCCTCCAAAACAGCTATCTGGTAATATTATAGCATTCTTTTACAAAATTTACCTTGTGATAGTTGAAAAACCAAAATCTTCATGATTTTGTAAGGTGCGAAGCGCCGCATTGTCAGGCTGGTCAGGTTGATTCATCCACTCTCTGCCTGAAATCGGATAGTATCAATTTTAGAAATTGGCTTGCACGGTATGATGTGCGTATTGGCTATCGTGTGTTTGCCTTTATGCCCGACATACTCGTTTTCGAGAATCCCTGTATGCAGTAGTATTTTAGACAATGAAAAAGCCATACCGGTAACGATATGGCAGAGCAGCGGACAATCATGAAGAGCCTGCTGCTATGATGCTAGTCGATGGAAGAAGGAATGACGATATTTTCATTCACCAGCTTCTCATTTTTATATTTACGCAATGTGGAAAGGGAAACAAACTGATACCCCTTTGCCTCCAGCTTTGGCAGTACCTGTACAATGGCGTCTCTGGAGAAGTCGTGGATATCATGCAAAAGGATTACGGAGCCGTCATGTACATTGCTCATGATATTCTGGGTGATGATATCAGAATTTTTATTGCTCCAGTCCAGCGTATCCAGATCCCACAGTGCAAAATCCAGAGTGGATACGGCGCGTACATTACTGTTTAAAGCACCATAGGGAGGACGAAACATGGTAGCATCTGCACCGCATGCCGCAAAAATGGCATCCTGCGTGTTGTAGATTTCATCACTGACCTCAGCCTTGCTCATCGCATCACTTTTGCTAGCGGCAATACGCATGGAATGATCCCAGGAATGATTGCCAACCTCAAAGCCGCGCTGATACATATCACGCACGATATCCGTATGATCTACACCGGTGGTCTTATCCTTCACATTTTGTCCCAGCATGAAGAAGGTGGCACGTCCATTGTATTTCTCAAATTCCTTCATAATGATCTCAGTATTCTGCCAATGCGGACCGTCATCAAACGTAAAGGCAATCATTTTCTTGTTGGGATCCACCTTCTGCTCTGCCGGAATGATCGCGTCCTTCTGATATAATGAAGGAATGTTTCGGTTCGCAAGGCGGATGTATTTCTTATACTCCTGATAGGGAAGTGAAATCCCTTTGGTTTCCTTCCCGGTGTAGAGCATTAGAGCATTTTTTTCAACCTGTACCCGCATAGCATGGATGCCGGAGACTTTGATGCCTGCAGACTCAGCTAGCTTTTTTACCACCTGTACATAATCTCTGCGTAAAGCGTCCGCAACGCTGATCAGCCTTTTTTGCTTGGTATCATAGGTGTAATGATTGCGGATTTCATCAATCTGTTTTTCGTCAGCATCGTACAGCTTCTGCGTGAAGGTAAGATTTATATACTGATCAAACAGCTTTTCGCTGGCATAGTCAATCTTGATATACAGCATTCCCTCATGCTTGCGTTTGGTCTGTATGCTCGTACTGCGATACTTCTGCACGATCTCGTTGAGCTGTTTATCATCGAATTTCGGATAATAGAAGGAAAGGTAATAGGTTTCCTCCTTTTCCTCTGTGAAATGCTCCATCGTGCCTTCCTTTTTGTTGCTTTCATCATAGGTGTTGTAGGCAGCATACGTATCCTCTGCCATAATCTTATAAACACCGAAGCCGCCTGCAATCAGCAGCACCGGTATCAATATCAGCAGCATCAGCCGCTTTGGATTGATATGTCTGTTCCTTTTGTATTCCGGTTTCATCATTACTTTCCTCCTGTATACTTGTGAAGCTCACTGCATGGTATCTGAAATTCCTGAGTCCCCATATACCCGGGGGCAATGGAGTATTTTTCAAAGATGATGACAACATTTCCCTTGTCGTCAATATAAAACGGCTGATTTTTACGGATTCCCTGAAATCCCATCGCTCCGTCAAAATAGCTGGCAGTTTCATCCTGCTCTGTTCGCTGTTTGATCTGCTTGCGGACACTGGCATTGATGATCTTCTCATAATCCGCACCGAACAGATCCTGCAGTGTGATGTCTTTTCCACTGGCTAAATCCAGATTAAAGGTCTGATATTCCTGCATAGATGTATTCAGCTGATAATTGGTCATAATCTGAAAGGATAGCAGATCGTTTTGATTGCAGGTAATTTTATAATCGATCGTGACCTCGGTTTTGGCAGTCAGCGATTCTACCTTTTCTTTTTTCATCATTTCCCGAACCTGTGCACTATCCTTATACAGCTGCTCGGTGGTTTTATTGATGCGCTCTTCGATCTGTTGATTCACGCGTTCCTCCATCTCAGGATTTCCGGTGTTTTTCACTTCTGGAACCTTGACACTTAAAGAATCCACATCACTTGTTTTCTTATATTCCCGGACACAGAGAATACGGGAAACATCACCCAGCAATGGAATATCGAATACACTCTGGGCAAATGCCGGAACGGTATTCAGCATAATCAGATATCCTATAAGTGCAGCACTGAGCGCCGGCTTCCACATGCCTTGAAAGGAAAAACGCTTCTGTTTTTTCTGTGCATGCTCAATGCAGGATTCCATAAAGCTGTCCAAATCCTGCGGCGTCTGTAGGTTCTCGTACTCCTGTCGTAGCTTCTCTATCTTTTTCATAGCTCCTGTTCCTCCATCTGTATACGCATGTCCTTCAGCCCTTTGTACAGCCGTGTCTTCACGGTACTCAGGGGCATAGACAGGATGTCCGAAATTTCATCCAGCTTGCGGTCTTCAAAAAAGCGGAGGATGAGAATGGTTCTGGTTTTCGGATCCAGTGTAAACAGCAGCTGACGGAGCTCCTCACTGAGGAGGATGTCTTCATGCTCCTGCAGCATTGCGTCTTCCTCCAGCGGATATACAGATTCACGGCGCAGCTTTCGGATTTGATCCAGACAGGTATTGATCAGGATTCTGTAAAACCAGGTGTCCATATATTCCCTGTTCTGTAATCTGGAAAGGCCGGTAAATGCCTTGATGATAGCATTTTGCAGCATATCCTTGGCATCCGCATCGCTATGCATATAAGAATATGCCAGACGATATAGGCGTTTTTCATTTGATTTTAAATAGAATTCCAGATCGTCCGGATGCAGTCGCTGTTTCATGTACCGTGTCTCCTATCTTGCTGTTTCAGTAATTAGACGCATAACACAGGAAGAAAGTTTGAAAAATTTATAGAAAATTGTATAAATTTGTCGAATCCTGTTCATATGTATTATGACATGAAACCCTGTTTGCGCATACGGAGAACTTCTTAAAAAAACTTAAATGGAGTCTGGGCAGTTCTCTTTACAAATGTCTGAAAAAGGCGCATACTGTAGTTATAAAATAAGAATTATTCTTACTATTAAAGGAGGAACTACTATGGATCAGACAGCATTTTTTAAATTGAGCTATGGCTTATATATCATTTCAACTACATCAGAGGGAAAGGATGCAGGCTGTGTAGCGAATACATTGCATCAGGTAACCTCATCTCCCGCTCAGCTTGCGGTTACCCTGAACAAGGACAATTATACAGAGCAGCTGATTGAGAAATCCGGACGCTTCAGTGCAGTGGTGCTGACACAGAACTGCGGTATGGATATCATCAGAAATTTTGGCTTTTGTTCCAGCAGGGACAATGACAAATTCGAGCAGTGTACGTATAAAAGAGATACACACGGTGTGCCATACCCCAGTGAGCATATGGCGGCACGCTACAGTCTCAAGGTTGTGAAGACGCTTGATTTGGGGACGCATGTCCTGTTTGTAGGTGAAGTGGAAGAGGCAGAGGTGCTCAGTGAGGAAGAGGTTATGACCTATGCTTACTATCATCAGGTGAAAAACGGAGCCACTCCTAAAAATGCACCAAGCTATCAGGAAAAGAGTGAAAAGAGCGGCTGGAGATGTACGATTTGCGGCTACATCTATGAAGGGGATCCGTTACCGGAGGACTATGTATGTCCGTTATGTGGAGCACCTGCGGCATTGTTTGAAAAGCTGTAGCTAGAAAGGTGACAGCCGCTAAGAAGATGCGTGTGCAGTATCAAGGTAGTGGCATCCAGCTGCTTGAAAGACACTGTGGACAGCTTATGAGACTGGCATGCACGACATATAAAGCTATACAGATTGCGGGCAGTTGCAGGGATACGTTTTTTCTTCCCATACGGCAGTAGGCAAAAACAGAAATACAGAGGGTCTGCGCGGCAAGCATTGCTGCGTGGGCTTTTTTCTGATTCAGTAGGGAAAAGGGGGGATAGAAGCTGCTAGAGCGATGGTTATTCTCATATAGAAACTTCATCTATACGTTTGTGCTCGCGCAATGTATGACGTCTTGCTAAAATAGCGATGTTCTGACGGATAAAACCCTCCACATACGGTAACCTTTTTTCGCATCGATCAAACAGCTCCTTCCCATTACCTCTCCTACCGTATATAAGGTAGCATTTGCTTGTATCCTACTTGTATCCAAAAAATTAAAATACCAGTCGATAATACGAGCAAAGGGGGCAGGCAGATTTAGCGAACGTACAATTTATGCATAAGGAAAGCTATGATGGAATAAAAAAAGAACATCGCACGATGTTCTTACAAGGTAAAGTGTACCCCATGTCAAGGACAAAAATAAAAAAACCAGTGTAAAAAATAAGCAGAATATATTATCTTTGATTCATGGAGGTGCATTAGTATGTACAATAATGAATTAAAGTCTCTTGGTAATGTAGAAGTAAAAGAGTTTATGCTATCAAAA
>NZ_JANGCA010000064.1:0-20096 GCF_024463855.1 Clostridium sp. DFI.1.208
ATATATATTAAAAAATATTTATATAATATACTCTTAACTACAACGATAGTGAGCGATTAATGAAGTGATTTCTGATAGGAATAAAAAATAGCATCAACCAAATTTCCTTAGGTTGATGCCATTGGGCAGATACTACAGCTTTTTCAATTTTGGAAAATATGAAAATTCGTCATTCTTTAAAATCAGATAGCCTGCAGCAACGATACCTCCCAGTATTTCCGCTGCCGGCACCGCAATCCATACACCGGCTTCCCCTAAGATATGCGGAAGAATGCAGATCATGCCAATCAGAAAGATAAAGGTTCTGGAAAAGGATATAATTGCCGAGGTTCTGCCATCGGAAAAAGCAGTAAACATCGCAGATGAGAATATACCCAGCCCCATAACAGCAAAGGCCATAGAATACCTCATAAAGCCGTGCAGTGTAATTTCATATACAGAGCTATGGGCAGGGGTGAAGATCGTTAAGGCATCCTTGATGGTCAGATGCAGCAGAGCATTTGTTACAAGGGCAGCGATGAGCAAAAATACCAGACTGCTTTTGAATATACAACGCAGCTGTGCTGTATCGTTATTTCCGAATTTGTAGCTGATGATCGGTGCGATGCCATTTGAATAGCCAAAATAAAGCGCTGTAAAGATATACTGAACGTATAAGATAATAGTAATAGAAGCAACACCATCCTCCCCATAGAATTGCAGCAGGGTGTAATTAAACAGCAGAGTAGTGACAGCATTTGCCAAGTTGGTAACCATCTCCGATGATCCGTTTCCGCACGCCTTTAATAGCACACTGCGTTCAAATCGCACACGCACAAAATGCAGAGGATTCTTCCTTGCCGTAAGAAAATATATCATTCCGACAGCTGCCGGGATACAATAGCCGATTCCGGTGGCGATTGCCGCACCGGCGATTCCCATGTGCAACGGTGCCATAAAGATATAATCCAACACAATATTCGTAACACCTGCCAAAACGGTGACACAAAGACCAAGCGTTGGTTTCCCTGCTGTTACGAAAAATGTTTGAAAGGCCGTCTGAAGAAAAAATGCCGGAGCAAACGTAAAGATGACTTTTGCATATGGTATGGATAAGGGCGCCTGTACGGAGGTGGCACCTAAAAAGCCCAGAATTTCACTTGCAAACAGATTGCCGAATAGTGCAACAGCAATTCCGATTACAAGCTCCACAGCAATCAGAAAGCTAAAGCTGCCTCTTGCCTCCTGTAGCTTTCCTTCGCCCATTTTCCTTGCGATCATGGCGCTTCCCCCTGTTGCCAGCATGATGGCGACCGCCATTTCAAAGCAGATGGCCGGATAAAACATATTGACAGCAGATAAGGCAGTAGTTCCAATCAATCTGGATACAAACATACCGTCTATAATGATATACATCGACAGACTGATCATCATAATAATGTTCGGTAAAGCAAACACAAGCAGAGAGGAAAACGAAAATTTCCTTGCCAGTATATTATCCATGTTCAATTTCCTGCTTCAACAGCTCATAATACTCCATGTTGGTATCAATCAGCTGCTGCCGCTTTTCCTCTCCCAGCTGTAGCATAGCATGCTCCTCCATAGAAAGGAGCGGTTCGAGAACAGAGGATGCAAATTCTGTTCCCCGCTCTGTAAAGGTGATGAGTCTCTCTCGCTTATTTTCAGTATTTGCACGGATATTGAGATATCCCTTTTTCTCAAAGTCCAGCAAAATACCATGTACGGTTTGCTTCGGCAATGCCCACCATTCACATATTTGCTTCTGCGTGCATACTTTATAATCATGTAATGTATACAAAACAACCAAAGCATTATAATTCAGGTTATACTTTTTCGCCCAAATCCGATATACATCCAGTGTCCCGCTCAAAGCGATGTTAACTAATTTAATTTGTTCACGTATTTCCATAACTTCCCTCCATTGGTACGGATTCGTACCATAAACATATAATAGTACGAATCCGTACTATTGTCAATGCATTTCTTTTCATTTTCATGCCATATAGAAATACTTCTGTAAAGCAGCTCTTTTGATCCGGTATTCTGTATGCTCTGTGTTATTTATGAAAAATCACGTTGGATTCCCTGCTTCAAGCCTATGAGTAGGTTGCATGCAAAAGCTGATTTCTGCACAAGGCGCAATGATATGCTAATGCATGTTGATATCGAAGAGTCCTGAAAAAATGCTGACGGATGCCAGCACAACAATGAAAGCATGTAGCCCGTGTTGAGTACTACAAAAAAACAGCCCATAAAACCTATTCGGGCTGTTGTATCTACGCACTTATATTTCCTGTTTCATCACCTTATCAAGCAAACGCTCACTCACTGTCATAAACTGCAAAAGCCTGTTTTGAACAGTCTTCTCCCGCAGCAATAGCTGATGCAAAATTTCCTGCCGCAAAACCTCATCCTGAAAATCATACAGAATCTGGCTGGCTCCATGCACGCCTTTCAATGCAGCTTCATCACACAGCTGCAAACGGGACACGGATGCCAGAAATACGAGCTGCGCATCCAGACAGTGCTGCATGCTGCCGCTTACATTCTGCAAGGCAAGGCGTGCTGCTCTGGTTCTCAGATACGGATTGCGCTGGAATACAGGTAGCTCCTCGACCTTTTTCAGGCAGCCCTTCAGCTCCAGTATAGAAAGCTGTAGAAGCTGTGCCTGCCGCCTAGCCGTTTCCATGCTGCAGCATCCTTTTGAGTATATTTTCGACCATGGTGGCATTGCGATATTGCAGCAGGTATTTCTTCTCCAGCACCAGACTATCCTGCGTAAATATCAATGTGACACTGGGAATTTTCTGATTGATATCCACAAGCATAGAAATCTTCGTATGCTCTCTTGATAGCTCTTTTCCATCCAGCAGGATACTCTTCCTCTGCAGGTTGATATGAAAATTGCGGTCACGTTCCTCCCACAGATGAAACTGCTCGACAATTTCCGGATACAGCGTGATGGAGCATTCCAGTGTGTCATAAGGAGAAAAGCGCTCCTTCATGATATGGAACAGCTTTTCCTGCTGCTTTGCAAGCTTTCGCTCCACAATTCCCCGTACTGCTTCGGGATTGGGGTTGCGTTTTAAAGAGGCCTGATGAATCCGCATAAGATCATGAGCATCCGTCAACGCATTGTGTTCCACAGCTCCCTCTATATCATAAGCCGTTTTCAAATCATCCAGCGACAGGGTGGCAGAGACAAGCGCATTCTGAAAAATCACTGTAGCGGAAATCTGTTTCTGCAGGTCAATAATCTCTCGAAACAGCGTGGAATCCGCATGATGCCGCTCACATTCCTGCAGCAATGTCCGTCGATCATCCGGACCAAAGCTGTATACTTTGCAGCTATCCTGCGCATAGGGCTGCAGCCACTGCATAAAGTTCTTTAAAACAACCGGAAAGCTCTCTGCCTCGCGAATATCCCGATCCTTGAGATGGGTCATTTTACGTACAACAGATGTGAGCCTTTTAAAATTTTTAGGACAGACGAGAGAATAAAAGGTTTCCTCATGCTTCTCCCTTTTCAAAACAGCACCAAGAGAAACAACCATCTGACAATGCCGTCCATTGATCCTTACGGCATCAAATTCTGCATCAATATATATATGAACCATATTTCAATACCTCATTCGTTTTTCGTATGAACAGTGTTTGTAAAAAGCTATGCAATCTGGAAGATATAAAATTTCAAATAGGATGTTTCCGGTACATTCCAGAGAATTGGATGATCACAGCTCTGCTGTCTTGCCTCAATCTGACGAAGAGATACGCCGGCCGCCTCCGCTGCCTCATGCAGCATGCTTTTGAACAGCCCCTCATTCATGAAATGTGAACAGGAGCAGGTTGCCAGATATCCGCCTCTGGGCAACAGCTTCATTGCTGCAGTATTGATCTGTCGATAGCCCTTCACTGCGTGGGAAATCGTTTCTCTGGATTTTGTAAAGGCCGGGGGATCAAGAATGATCATATCATATACCCGCGGCTGCTTTTTCAAATCCTTTAACAGCTCAAACACATCGGCTGTTTCAAAGGTCATACGCTCCTGCAATCCATTCATATCCGCATGATGCTTTGCCATATCGATTGCCGTTTGTGATATATCTACGGCATGCACATGCGCAGCACCTCCCTTGGCAGCATTCAAAGCAAAGCTGCCGGTATGCGTAAAGCAGTCAAGAACATGCTTGCCCTTTGCAATTCGGGCAATGGATGCACGATTGTATTTCTGATCCAGAAAAAATCCGGTTTTCTGTCCGTTCTCCACATCTACATCATAGTGGATACCGTTTTCAAGGATGCTCGTGATACAGCTTTGCGGATGATCCGGTAATTCACGATGCGTATACCATCCCTTGCTTTCCTTTAGCCCCTCCAGCTTACGGATTGCCACATCGTTGCGCTCATAGATACCTTTGACAGCCACATGATATTCATCCTTCAAAATCCTTACAAGCATGGGAAACAGCAAATCCTTTCGCTGCTCCATACCATAGGAGAGTGTCTGTACAACAAGCAGATCATGAAAGCGATCTACGGTAAGGCCGGGTAAATAATCAGCCTCTCCGAAAATCAGCCGGCAGGCATCAAAATCCTCTCCCATTACAGTTGCACGGTAGCTGATTGCATGCTGCAACCGGCGATAAAAGAAATCCTCATCAAAGCTGTCATTGGCATTGCGGGATATCAGGCGGATGCGGATGCGGGAATTTCCGTTATACAGCCCGCTTCCCTGATAGCTTCCTTTTTCGGAAAATACATCAACAATATCTCCGTTTTGAATATCCGCTTCCAGTGCCAGCACCTCTCCCTCATATACCCAGGGATGACCGCTTTGCAGCTTCTTTGTTCCTTTTTTGGTTATCGTAACCTGTTTCCATTCACGTGTAGTTTTCATTTTATTCTTCCATTTCCTATGATGTAAGGCGGCAGCACATTGCAATCATACGCTTATTCGCTAATTCATATGGACATATTATAGCAAACGCATGCTGAATACGCAAACAGAGAAGGAGTATCCCTATCCACATGGCTCTCTGTGTTTCCAAAATATGCTCTTAATCATTCATCAGAGCCAAGCATAACTGTTCATCATCATGCAGGGCTGCTTATCTAAAAGGTGATACTCTGTACCTTATCTATCACTCATTTTTCTATCCTACATTTTCCAGCATGACCATAGATTGTGAACATAGCGGCTTGTCTATCAATTGCTTCACTGAGCATGCTTGATGCCTACAACACAAGCTTTACCCTTGATCAATGAGCTTGTCATACAACGCTGGATAACAACAAAGCAGCTGCTGTCTATTATAAAAAATTTTGAGTTTAAAATCGGGATTGATACCAAGCCTTTTTTATCATGTATACATATTTTGTATACGTTTTTTAATTACTGTAGGATTAAAGGAAGCATCTGTAATCATCTGCTGCAAAAAAGCCATGTACCTTACGCACATGACTGATTTCATGCTAATACCTGCAGAGATTTATACTACTCGCATTGCAGCGTCACGACCATTATCTGGGGGCGGTTGTTGATGCGCTGCGGCGCACGACTGTTCCCAAGTCCTCTTGATACGACCATAGTACATCCCTTTTGTTCATAGGCTCCATCCGTGTAGGAAGGAAAAATCCCCTGATCCGGCGCATACAGTGCTCCCAGCTTCGGCACTACAATCTGACCACCATGTGCATGTCCGCAGAATGCCAGAGATACGCCCTCCTTTGCATAATCCGCA
Source organism: Clostridium sp. DFI.1.208 (assembly GCF_024463855.1). Taxonomy (NCBI): domain Bacteria; kingdom Bacillati; phylum Bacillota; class Clostridia; order Eubacteriales; family Clostridiaceae; genus Clostridium; species Clostridium sp. DFI.1.208. Next base: position 5,742 of record NZ_JANGCA010000064.1, read on the forward strand.
AAATGCTCCGGACGATGAGAGAGCAGGATAGAAAAGGATGTATCTACGGTCTGCATGAGGCTATGCAGATTCATCAAAAACCGATCCGACGCATAGGGATAGAATTTTTTATCCTTCAGCCCCAGTATGGATATGCTTTCCTCCTTGCGCGACAGCTCCAGCTTGCTGTTCTCCAATACCTGCACCCCATAATCCAACAGCACCTGCTTCAAATGCGGGTATACGGGAGAAACCGCTTCATGATTTCCCGGCACATAATACACCGGTGCCACAGTAACCGCCTGTTTTATCAGCTGAACAACCGGCTGCATCGTATTCTTTGCAGTTCTGCGCCGATCGATCAAATCTCCTGTGATAACAATGATGTCCGGTGCACTCATACGAATTTTGCGAAGCAGATGCTTTTGATGATAGCCAAAGCGTGTTGTATGCAGATCGGATAGCTGTACAATACGAAACCCTGCAAAAGAGGCAGGAAGCTTCGCACTGCGCACCCGCAGATGACATACTTCCAGACAGCGGTTCTCATGATGCGAGAGCGCGAGTGCTGCAGCAGTGAATGCAGCACCAGCCACTGTATATGTTTTTTTCTTCATCTTATTTCCTCCTTGCCTGATTTGCGATATAATACCTGTGGTGATACATATGAATAAGCATATAGCATTCATCGGCTCCAGTGTGGCTGATGTAATCATTAGAATTCCTCATCTTCCTGTACGACAGGAGGATATCAATATCGAAGCACAGACGCTTTCCCTTGGCGGCTGTGCCTTTAATGCCGCATGGATGTGCCGTTTGCTTGGGAGTGACCCGCTATTCTTTTCTCCGGTAGGTACCGGAATTTACGGTGACTTTGTCCGTCGCCAGCTACAGGAACGCAAAATCGACATTTTGCTGGAAAGCGAGGAAGAAAACGGCTGCTGTTACTGTCTGGTGGAGTCAGATGGTGAGCGCACCTTCCTCAGTCACCATGGTGCGGAATACCGATTTCAGAAGGAATGGTTCTCTCTGCTGGATTCCTATGGTGTTGATACTGTGTATGTGTGCGGTTTGGAGCTGGAAGAAAAAACAGGCATATACATTCTCGATTATCTGCAAAAGCATCCACAGCTTACTATCTATTTTGCTCCCGGACCACGGCTGTCCGCACTTGCGCAAGGCTGTATCGAGACGCTGTTCAGCCTGCACTGCATACTGCATTTAAATGAAGAGGAAGCCTGCAGCTTTACCGGCTGTCCGACTGCTCAACAGGCCGCAGAAAGTCTCTATGAACGTACACACAATATCGTTATCATCACCCTTGGCTCACGGGGATGTCTGCTGCAGCAGGAAGGAAAATGTACACACATTCCTACAGAAGCGGTTCAGATTCAGGATACAATCGGTGCCGGCGATGCCCATATCGGCAGCATCATCGCGTTACGCGAGCAGGGCTATTGCTGGCAGGATACGCTTCGCATTGCCAATCGCATTTGCGGACATATCGTAGCATTGCCGGGAGCGCTTATGAGTGAGACAGAGCTGGCAGCCCTGTCTCTATTCTGAAACACTACTCAGCTTGCCACTGATGGAATTCATCATAAAGCCGTAAATACGCACATCCTTTGGTATCAGAGGATGTTTTTTTAACAGCTCCACACTCTTTGCCACACTCACACAGCCATCATCAAAGCCCTCCAGCCAGCGGTCAAAATCTATTCCGCAGTATCGCAGGGATTCAATAGCACTGTTTGAAATACCGCGCTTACGCATATCCTCCAGCAGATTTTCGGCATCCATATGCTGTACACCGCAGTCCGTGTGACCGATAACCAGAATTTCCTCCACACCCAGTTCATAAATGGCAATCAAAAGACTTCGCACAACACTGCCAAAGGGATGTGTGATCACCCCTCCTGCGTTCTTTATAATTTTTGCATCGCCGTTTTTTATACCAAGTGCTGCCGGCAGCAGCTCAATCAGCCGCGTATCCATGCAGGTAACGATAGCCAGACGCCGATCCGGATATTTGCTTGTTTGATACGGCTCATAGCCCTTGTTCTTAACAAATTCCTCATTGTATCTCAGAAGATCTTCAATCATTGACCTTCCTCCTTTCACATGTGTGAGCATTATACCATGAAATCATCAAGGAATTGTGTGAGACTGTGCTTTCTGAAAAAGTAAACCAGCCAGGAAAACAGGCCCAGCACCGCCATGATAAAACAAAAGGCAAAGGTGTAATCCTCCTGCTTTTGTTTAACCGGTTCCAAATGCAGCGTCAGCACATAGCTTCGATTATAGTTGTATGGAGTGATTGCAAAGGTCACATCCTCCTTCAAGCGATAATTCTTTTCCTTTTCATCCAGATGCAGGCGATATGTGCCTATTGGCAGCTTCTGCAGCTGAATGCTGTCCCTGTCACTGGTGATATTCCGAAGCTTTTTCCCCTGCTCATCTAGCAGCTGCATGGACACATGTGATATTCTTTCATCATTCTCCTGCCGGATACGAAGCTTTACCGTCCCCAGCATTCGTTCATTTACAACCTTCCAGCTTTGCTTCTTCTCCTGTGTTCCATCATATACAAAGCTGATGCGCTGTTTTGTTTTCTGATAGCCATAATCTGTCTGCGTCTGGATGAGCTGATATTCTCCGTAATCAAGATCATGTAAAACGATTGTGCCCGTTTTATCACTGGTCAGCTCCTGCAGAGGCTCTCCATAGCTGAACAGCTGAAAGGCGGCTCCCTCAAGGGGTTTCCCGGTATCATCCTGTACCTGAACCACCCCCTGAACCACTTCTTCCTTAGCCTGCACAGGGGTCAGAAATACAGATATACATACTCCACACAGGACACATTCTTTGATCATCGCTATCACCTCAATCTATCCTATGTGAGGTGCTCATGTTTTAACCCTGGTTTTCATCGACAAAAATCTTCTATACCATTTCAGAGCAAGCAAGATATTCACCAAGCATTGCATCGCAATAAACAGTAGAACATACATTTATTCTGGAATCCCAGAAAATGCTGATTTCCTCAATAAAAAAACGCTGATTCATCACAAATCAACGTTTTTTTCAGTTTTTATTAAAGGACAACCGTCATACCTTATCTTTTATGGTAATCCTGTATTTCTTTCAAAGCTCTTTTTCCAGTGATCCAAAAGCTTTATGAACAAGTGTTGAAAGCGTAATCCCAGCCATGAGCTTCTGATAATATACCAGTGTTGCTTCCAGTATATCTGCCGTCAATACAGTATGTAGCAATCCATATATCTCTTCATTTCTGATATCATTTTCTGCTGCAAATTCGCCATGCATACTACCATACCATAGCGCGGCTGCACACACGATACAGAAGCTCTCCGGAAACTCGCCGTTCGCACTGACTAACAAAAGTGGTGCAAGGATTCGTTCCTTTCTTCCAAGCTTGCGCACTACATCCCGCGCATTACGTTCAATGGTATCGGGAATACCGCGATTTCTGAATTTGGTCACTGCCATATGAGAGAATGCATGCTGACGTTCTATGTCAATACCATAAGCAGCGGCAACCGCCTGATCCAGCTGTCTTCTTGCTATATCCGTCAGCCTTACGATATCAGCGTCGTTCGCTGCAGCTGCATAGGAGGTATACCCAAGATATGCACCAAGGTAGGAAATACATGCACTCAATGCGTTATATGTATAAATTTTGCGCTCCAGTAAGTCCTGAAAGCTATGCTCAGCATACATCCCATGAAATGGAAGCTGCGATGTTAAACAGGATGCATCATAAGGAAGATGATCCAAATCCTCACTCATGATATCCAGAACCCCGTCTTTCTTTAACGTTGTACAAAATATAACAGATTCACTTAACTCAGCAATATCGGCAAGCTCACATAGCTTCTGTTTAGGAGAAGTTCCGTTTTCAGCAGTGATAATGATTGCTTTATGTGCCTTTCTACGTTTTTGCAGGGCAGTCCTTAACGGCTGTACAAGCGCAGGCAGATGCTGCTCTGAAACACTCGTAAAGATAACATCTGCTTCCTGTAGGCTTTCAAAGCTTTCCTTTTCCTCCCAGCTGTAGGCACGGTAATGCTCAATAGTCAGGGGCTTCCTTTCGCTTCCGCAAAACGATATTTCATAGGTTGCGGCTATCCTCAACTGCTCAATAATACGCGTATCACAATCAATAAAGGTAAAGTTCTCCTTTGATAAAGCAAGCAGTCTGGCGATATAGCCTCGGCCACATTGTCCGGCGCCTATGATGACATTATTCATGTACGATTCCCCTTTCTTTCAGCGCTTCTATTTCCTGTAGAATGCGATGAAACAGTTCCTCTTCCTCCTGCAGCTGACAAATTTCTTTCAAAATATAGGAAACACCGAATGACTTTCGCATTTCCTGCAGCCTGCAGGCTACCTCATCCGATGATTCATCATAATATAGAGCAGCAGCAATCGCACGGACCATCATGTTTGGATCAATGCCGTTTCTTAATGCCATACGCGCAGGAGCAATCAGGCGATCGTGTGGTCCCAGCTTGCGAATCGGATCCTTTGCATGTCTTTCGATTCGATCGACAATCTGCCAGTCTGCATATTTTGCTCTCGCTTTTTCTGCGAGACGGTATTGTTCCTTTGGGAGTGCATGAAGCTCAGCAATCAGCGTTTCATTGATTTCACAATACAATTCATCCAGCATACCGGAGAGCTCAGGTGCATTCGCCGCTTCCGCTACAATACGATAACCGAGCAGATAACCGTAATATGCGATAAAGGCATTGGAGGTATTGTTCGTATACAGTTTTTGTTCCAGAAATCGTCCGAAATGCTCAATCAGCTTCATCCCCTGTATACTGATGTCTCCGCGAAAGGTTGATGCATCAATCGGCAGCTCCCAGAAATTCTGTACCCAAACACCAAGCGGTTCGTGTTTCAGCTGATCAACAGAGGGCTGCGTGGCAATTCGCATGACTACCCCTTCACTGACCGCGCCGTGCTGCTGCCATTCGGAAAGCCTGTTAACATTTGCTTCAATGGAAGAGCGAAGCGTTTTCCCTGCATCCTTCCAGTTTTCGCATGTGATGATATTCAGAGCTTCCGGATAGGTGTTCATATGATCCCATGCCGCCGCAATCACATGGCCGATTTGCGATAGATGATTCCCGCCTGCAGCCGTGAACAGCAGCGCAGCCGTTTCCATTTCCTTTGCAATCGTATCCAGCTCGGACGATAAAACAGCACGGTAACGATCCACCTCCGTATTCAGATGCTCCGCTCCTAGTATATGAACCGTATATGCTTTCTGTCGTTTCAGCAGATCAATCAGCTGTTTATCAACATCGATAAAGACGATTTCATAGCCGCTGTTATACAGCAGCTGAGCAACAAAGCCCCTTGCAATTTTCCCCGCCCCAAAGATAATCGCCTTTTTCATACGCTCCCCTCCTGTACAGATGCGTGCAGCATCGCAGCGAGCGCATGGCGGCTGCGACACTCGACAATTTTCTGTACATTCTCTCGATCCTGCAGCACACAGGCTATCTGTGATAACATAGCGATATGCTCCTGCTGCTTACCGGCGATACCAATCACCAGGTGTACTGCGTTTCCATGATAGTCAATCGGTGTGCGGAATTGTAAAACAGCAATACCGGAATGCAGGATTTCCTGTTCGCTGTGACTGATGCCATGCGGTATGGCAACACCATTACCGATATAAGTCTCACATTCCTTTTCCTTTAACAGCATTGCTTCATAATATGCTTCCGTAACATAGCCGCCTTTTCTAAGAACCTCGGCCGCAGTATAAATAGCTTCCTCCTTCTGCATCACCGGAAGATTCAGAAAGATATTTTCAATCGGTAGAATGTTCTTCATATTCTGACCTCAGGCATGCTCTTTCTTTTCCTGTTTCAGCCGCTCGATAAGCTCGTCATATTCCGGTGCTGCAAGATAATTTGTTATGACGACAAACGTTTTTCCAGGTGCACTCTGCAATGCACGCTCATACAGTCCTTCATGGCATACAATGATATCACCGTCCTTTGGTATCCCTTCGATCGAACTGTTTTTCACCTCGATATCCAAACCGGCTTCCTGCACCTTCTTCTGCAGGATACCTGCGCCCATCGCACTGCTTCCCATTCCGGCATCACAGGCGAATATGATTTTCCGTACGGTAGTCATGGAGTTGGCTTCGCTTTCTGTAGAGGTCTTGATTTCATCAAAATGCTTTGATTTTTTACCCTTGAATTGTTCCATCATTTCTATCGAATCATTGAAATCCTTTTCCTTGCTCTTATCCACCTTCAGAATAAAGGAGGCAACAAAGAAGGATACAATTGCTGCAACCAGAATGCCAGACAGGTTAATCAGATACATCCCCTTCGGTGACATCATCATGATGGAAATCACACTTCCCGGAGATGGATATGCAACCAGACCGGCTTTTAGAAACAAATATACAGGTGTTGCAGACATCCAGCCCAAAATGGTCGCAATAATCAGCTTTGGCTTCATCAGAATATACGGAAAGTACATTTCATGGATACCACCGAAGAAGTGAATGATCATGGCACTTGGTGCAGCCTCCTTTGCTGTTCCCTTACCATACAGCCAGTATGCAATCAACAGTCCAAGACCAGGGCCGGGATTTGAGCTGAGCAGAAAGAAGATTGATTTTCCCATTTCAGCAGCCTGTTCAACACCCAGCGGTGCGAAGATTCCCTGCGATATAGCATTATTCAAAAACAGCATACGTGCAGGTTCCATGAAAATCGGAACAAGCACCAATAGACTCTTATCAACCAGCCATTGCACACCTGCAGCAAAGAAACCGTTCAGGGTTTGAATAACCGGTCCAATCAAGGCATAACCGAGAAGACATAGCAGCATGCCGATAATACCTAGGGAAAAGTTATTGACCAGCATTTCAAAGCCCGATGGAATTCTGCCATCCACCAGCTTATCAAATTTCTTAATAAGCAGAGCACTCAGCGGCCCCATAATCATAGCTCCTACAAACATTGCAATATCAGAACCAACGATAACGCCCATCGTGGCGATAGCTCCCATAACAGACCCTCGCTTTCCATAGACAAGATGTCCACCGGTAGAGCCTATGAGCAGCGGTATCAGATAAATCAGCATTGGTTGCTTCAATAAGGCAAGCTCTTCATTCGGAATCCATCCGTTTGGTATAAATAAAGCTGTAATCAATCCCCATGCAATGAATGCACCGATATTGGGGAGCATCATCGCGGTCAGAAAGCCACCGAATTTCTGAACCTTCATTTTCCATTCCTTCATCGTTCTATTTCCTCCAGTATGTTTTACTTCTGTAAATAAGGATTGCAATCTTTTTACACCTTCAGTTTAACAAGAGCGCAGGAAAACGGCAAAGCATTCCAAGGCTTATTTTGTCACGATGCAATTTGCCAGGATTGTATCAGCTTTGTCGTGATTTTATTCTGACAAAGGTAGTTATTGTCAACCAGATAAATGATACCTTCATATATCAGCTCCATAAGACGCTGATTGTTCGTTTGACAAAGGGTTTCAATCAGCGAACTGAGACTACACCGTTCTCTTTGAAGTGCCAGCTGTTTAGATTCCTCGTCCGACTCATCGTTGTAAAATAGTGCAGCGGCAAGTCCCAGTGCGATGGTTTTCGGTACCACATCATGCTTGAGCGCCTTTTCACATATTCCGCTAAGACGTTCCTCTTTTCCCAGCTTTCGCAGTACGCCTTTACAATGCCGTTCGATCCGATCATCGCTATGCTCATACTTTTTCCTGGCAAAAACAGAGAAATCCTTTTGATCTGCCGGAGATACCCCTAATTCACGAATCAGTGTAAGGTTGATTTCATCATAGCAGGACACAAGTAGATGTTGAAGCCGCTGATCTGCCATAGCCTCTTTCAGGGTTCGATACCCCAGAAGATGTCCCAGATAACCAATACATGCGCTGCTGGTATTGTTGGTGTATAACGCCTGCAGCCGCAAATGTTCATAATTGTCGACATAGCGAATTCCTTCATATCGAATCAAATCTCCCTTCATACGGTTTTTATTGATATACAGACGCATTCCCTGCTGAATCTCCACCTGCAATTCATTCTCCGCAAATTGCGAATGTGATGCCAGCGACATGGATAACGCCTCACAAATCCCTATAATTTCTTGCACGCATTCCAAATCCGACTGCGACATACATGTCTGCAATCCCTGTAAAAACTGACTTATTTTATCCGCACTGTTTTCACAAAGGATGATATTCTTTTCCTTTAAACGATTGGATCGATAAAGCTCGGACAGTCCCTTTCCGATAATCGCTCCACATTCTGTGATATGTCCGGATGAAACAGAAGTAAATATCAGCTCTGCCTCTTCTACAGCCTGACACATTCCCGCCAGATCATCCACATCAATACACTCACCACAATGCAGCTGCATACTGATATTTTGTTTTAAATCTTCAACGGTATATTGCTTTTGTGCTCGTAGCTGCTGTAATAGAACGGTATTGGTATCCATGAATATTGGCACGAGATCATTGTTCCTACAGATCATTCCAAGGATTCCGCGTCCCTGATTTCCTGCCCCTATAATCAACGCTTTTCGCATATGCTCACCCTCCTCAAATCATATCAGCCAAAAGAATACGCGTCAGCATGGTAATGAATTCCTCATCATCCTTTGACAGCAACGCCTTTTGAAATGCCTCATCAGCTACCGCATGCATAGAAACACTGCTCATACATTCCAGCACTTGTAGCTGCTCCTGTACTGGTGCAATCATTAAAAGTGCATATTGAACCGTATACTGCTCTGCTTTGTACATATATGTAAACGACTGCTTTAGTTTATATAGCTTTAACTGGATGATATCCTTTAGTCTACAATGAATCAGCAATAGCTTCAGTTCTGGAATCACCGTATTTCCCAATTCCTCACGCAATCTGGTTTTTTCGTAAAATTCTTCACGGTCATTCTCATGAAGTGCACGATTCGCTATACCGGTCCAAAGCTCACGCAATCCGGAAGCGCTTATTTCCTCAACACGAAACTGATCTACAATCGTGATAGTGGTTTGTAAGCGTTCCAGTATTTTCTGTTTTGGAATCGGAGCATTGACAGCCTTCTTTATGCTAGCTTTCCTTTGAATATCTTTCGTATCATGACGATTTCTCGACAATTTTTCATACAGCTTATTCACAGCTTCATAATCCTGCTCCGTTGGTATTGGATGTACGACAACAACCGGAAGCATCATAGTCTCTAAGGATATCGTTGAAACCACCATATCATATCCCTCCTGCAGCATTTGCATTTCATGAAATTCCTCCAAAGAAAAATCATGTTCAACTTGTAATAATGGATAGCGCCGCATTAGCATTTCTGTCAGCATTTTGCTGGTCCCCATGCCACTCATGCATAAAACAGCTACCTTGATTCTACGCTCACAATTCTCCTGTTCAATCATGCTAGCTAGTACATGAACCGTGATATATCCTATTTCGTTTTCATTGATACGGATACCATAACGATTTTCAAAGAGCTGCAGATGCTTCATGACAGCAGAGAAGACTGACATATATTTCTTTTTCACTTCACTCAGATACGTATTACTGATAACTGTACCCATTTTAATGCGATGAATCATCAGCTTCATATGCATGCTCAAACGATCCACGAGATCTGCATCACGATTTAGAGCCACAGCAAGCTCCTGTTCCAAATCCCCTAAAAAATGCAGTGTCAGATAATATAGTTCTTCATCATACTGATAGGCATCCGTTTGCAAATCCACTTTGCGCATAGATAGGTAAGCCGCCGTATATAAGTTTGAAGAAGACATGCTTAACCGATTTGCTTTCGTCTCTTGATTTACCTTTTTCATGAATTGACCATAACGAAGATTCACCTGACTTTCCAGCACAGGTGATTGATAGCCGCTATCCTCATAATCCTGCAGATACTGCGGATACCAAATCATAATTGTTATCAGAATCAGGAAATGATGATAATCCTCCAGTACAAATACAGATGCCAGCGTATAATCGAATGCATCGGCAAGCCGTTTTACCTCCCATAGCCGCGAAAGTGAGAAAAAAGTATGCATAGCCTCTTGTACCTGCTCATTCAACAGATACTGATAGCGGACTGTATCATGTCCCCATTCCATATAGGGAAGCAGAAAGCTTGCTATAGCCCATGCAATATCTTTACGTTTTCCCTGAAGCCTTACTCCCTCACCCCGCTGCGTATGGATGCGAACATGATTTAGCGACAGATAGTCCTCTATAGAAGAAAGATCATTATGGAGCGTTGTCATACTGACATTCAGTCTATAGGCCAGATAATACAGCTTTGTATATTCCTGTGCAGGTTGAAAAAGCTCAATCATAATCATGATCATTCGCTCATTCCCTGTATAAACAGCCACTGTTTTATTATCAATAGATGCAAGCAGGCGTTCTTTGTCTTCCTTAGTTCCAACCAGCTTTATTCCCTTGCGTTTTTTTAGCTCAACGCGAATGTCATAGCCAAGCGCATACGTCTGTATTTCCTTCATAAAGCGCAGAACACTGCGCGTACTAACATCCAGATACTCTGCCAGTTGTTCATAGCTGATAAATTCCTCCGCATCCAGCAGCAGCTTTAATAGCATCAATTTCTTTCCATCCATTTATCACACCTACCTTCACAGGAATCATATACCATCTAATACTCTCCTGCAGACACAATGAAAAAGAGATCAGATTGTATCAGATCCCCACCTTAACGTTCATGCTTTCATTTTATCATAATACTGTAGAATGTCTATTTCATTTGAAAATGTTAATATCAAGTGCTTCTCCTATTGGTGGTATTTCAAATCCATAAGCCCTCTGCACAATCAAATAAATATCAGATAACGAAAATGAGATTTACCTTATGAAAATTTGATTTCTATCATTTGATTACAAAAAAAAGACTGCGGCTTGATGCTACCCCAGTCTTTTCAGCTCCTCGCTTTTACTCACCTTGCGGTGTTGAATCCTGTTCCAGCATAGCACGAAGCAGCGCAACGACTTCCTGATTCGTTTTTTCTCTGGCCTCTACGATTTCCAAAATCGTTTTTGTTCGGATCGCGGTCAGCTCCTCATTCAATTCATGCGGTATTTTCTCAATCGCTGAAAATGCCTCCTGCAGATATTCCTTCTGCTGTAAAATTGTATCGATCCTTGTCAGGATATCCTTCTTATCGTTTGTCTCCAAAGTCTTTTCCTCCATGTTTTCCGGCGGCGTAATCAGACAGATGCAGGATGCTGTCACATAGTACGCCCTGCCTTTTTTCACCAGTCCTCTTGCACGGCGCTCATAGGTGTTTTGCAGATAAGCACCATGCTCATCAATGACCTCTATATGCTTCATTTTCTCATCCTCTTTGTACCTTCGTCTTTTTATGATGGGTGTCTCCCCCTGTACACCTTAACCATATAATAAATACTTTGAAAATGCAAGTATATGTTGCACCTATCTTTATTATCCTATTTTCATATTGCTATTTATTAGCTGATTCCGTTTAGAAAATCACAGATTTATCACACGGAATTGGTGTTATTCATTAAAGTTTTACGAAAAAATTGTTAATAACTGACAGAAAATAGTATTTCCATATTGCCTAGATTACATATTTGGTCTATTATAATTATGTTACATATTTATTCCAAAATAAGAAGGAGAGAAGAAATCATGAAGAAATTAACAAAGCTATTATGCTGCGGCGTTCTTACATGCATTATGGGAATTTCGACAATGCAGACACACATCGCAGCTAATGAAACGCACACTGGAGAATCAGCAACTGAGAAAAAACAGGCGAATGTAAACGACATAACAGCAGCCTTCACGACAACAGAGGATGGAACATCCATTTTGGTATTGGAAGATAAGAATTCAGGGGCGGATATTTACGGTTATTATGAAATCACCTACACCAACAGAACACCGCATCTTATCTCATTCCCCAACGAATCGACAGAAAATACAACAACAAGTATAACGCAGCCATTTGAAATAAAAATGAGCGGTACAGCAGAAATATTGATAACATTGAATTCCACTGTTCCAAATGCTCCACAATCACGTTCCTTTACAGTTACACATGATGTAGAAAAAGTAGTCAATGCCAACATTGATGATGTACTTAATATAGAAGGGCATTTTTTTGGAGGCTTGGGTGATGATAATGAATTCCTTAATAAAAATGAGATAACAATCGAAAGTGATTTGAGCAATTCACTAGATTTCGTTGTTAATCCTGTATTGAAGGAAGGCACTCCCTACAAATTCGATGAAGGCTTCACATTGAAAGTAGAGAGCACGAACCCCCAGATATTAGACTGGAATCAGACATATGAACGCTTAACACGACACGGCGCTTTTTTACCAGAAGGAGCGATCAAGGGATATGGAGAAGCCGTTGTAAATTTCCTTATCGTAAACAAGAAGGATGGAACACAAAAAAGCTTCCAAAAAACGTTCAAGATAACAAAACCAGCTTCTGAGCCTGTACCAGAGGAACCAAAAGATGAAGTTACCTATATTTCCGGCAAAGATATATTTTTAACTGATCAAATCAAACAGCAGGCTATAGATATGATACAGCATGCTGACAAAGCGGCAACCATCCATTTGCACCTGAAGGAAAATCTGAAAACTATAACTTTACCAAAAGAGCTTTTACAGGCAGCCAAGGATAAGAACGTTCCGTTAACTGTAAATGTTGAAATGAATGGAAGTATGAATACATGGACGTTTGAATCAATCAACGAGGTTATGGATATCAATCTTTCAATGTCGATCAGAAAGCCAAATGATGCAGAAGCAGCACAAGCAAAAGATTCTTTGGTACTCGCATTTGAACACAGCGGGCGCTTACCAGAAGGAACTACCGTAAAAACCTATGTTGGGGATACCTTTCAACCAAAACAGAATGTTCAGCTTTCCTATTTCAATGAAACAACAGGAAAGCTAGAAGAGACAAAGAGATATACCGTTGATGATAATGGTTATGTAACGGTTGTCATCAATCACTGTTCTGCCTATGTTCTGCAGGCTGCAAACGATGTATCCGTCTCCGAAACAATAAAACCGGAAGAGAAAAAAGATACAGAAGCAGCTGCACCTGCCGATTTGAATAAGAAGGATGTTACAGAAAAGAAAAAATCTGATGTTTTAGCCGGCAGTGTAAATACAGGAGATCATACGAATACATATTTCTTCATAACCCTATTGGCATTCAGTGGTGTCATGGTTATAGCCAGTAAAAAGAAAGCAAAGATAACAAAATAAATCGCTTATATGAAGGAGCTTGTATACGCATTGCGACTTCAAACGCGAAGCATGAGACGCTGAATACAAATGTACAAATCAAAACCATTCCATACCTTGTTTGTCAAATACAGTATAAACGAGCTATCTATGGATGATACTACACAGAATGATATGTAATAAAGGAAACCGTGTTAACAGCACGGTTTTTCATTTTGTTCATTAAGATGATTGAACTTTTGCATACATATATGTAAAGTCGGTTATCATAAATGAAACAGTACTATACCCTCGGGCGCTTTCCTAAATTATCAGGTCACATTTATACTTCCAAGGCTATTTCTATATGATTCTGTTCACACCTATTCTAGTACTTTCTATGCGACATATCCGTTATAAGTTATTCTAAGGAATAATAAGTAGCAAAAACTGACATGGAATAATTTTGTATATAGAATAAACATGTACTAAAATTACGCAACAAGGAAGGTGAAGGATTATGTCTACGAAAAAAGATTTTATAGATATACTTGCTAGTAAAATGGAATTGATGAATATGACACAGACAGAATTGGCAAAGAAGCTCGGAATTTCCAGACGTGCCTTAAGCAGTTACATGTGTAAGAAGTCTGAACCCTCTTTGGATACTTTATCAAGAATGTGCAAGGAATGTGAACTGGATTTAAATTATGTTCTTTCAGTTAAAGAAGATACCACCTGTATGGATGAATTATTTATTAAGGCTGATGAAATGAGACTTGTCAAATACTATCGAGAGTTAAATCAGCAGCAAAAGAAAAAGTTTATAGATATAGCTGCGGTTTTGTGTAAAGCATTGAAATAACATGCTCGCATTTGATCGGATAAACTTATCATCGCTCCTTATAAAGGTACATTCGAAAAAAATGCAGACGATTCTACTTTCGTCTGCATTTCAGATTGTTGACAAAAGCCTATACCTTTTCGTAAGGACATAGGCTTTTTATTGTATATAGGCAATTTTCGAAATGAAATTGTCTTTTTTTGTATATTTTGAAGGATATATTGAATTTTTTGA
>NZ_JANGCA010000065.1:0-18652 GCF_024463855.1 Clostridium sp. DFI.1.208
TTTTAACTATAGTTCTTTTCAACATATTTACATTCACAATTTCAAAGATCGAATACTATATTTTCAAGTATTTTATATTTCATACTTTTTCATAAATTACTACTTGACTTTAATATAGTTGTCTTTCATATACGATGGCATGTGCAATACATGGTATGGTTCCCTTTTGTGCAACTGCCACTGGCGACAGCAGTGCCCCCGTCGCCACAACCATGATACGGGAGCATTCCCCGTCCTCCAGCTTTTTCAGCAGCTTCGCCATGGACACACACATACTGCAGGCACATCCACTACCACCGCAAAAGATATCCTGATGCTCAAAATCATAGATCATCAAGCCGCAGTCATGCAGGCGGTTATCGATGTCATAGCCCTCCTGATTCATAAGGTCAACCAGAAAGGAGAATCCGATTTTTGACAAATCTCCGGTAACAATCATGTCATAATCCTTCAGCTCGCGATGCATATCCTTCAGATGCTGAGTAATCGTATCATAGGCAGCCGGTGCCATTGCCAGCCCCATATCATTGGCATCCTTATGATCCCAATCGACAATTCTGCCAGGCGTAAAGGCAGCTACCCGTATGTTGCTTTTCTCATTCGATAATAAAGCAGCACCGGCACCCGTTACCGTCGAGGTCGTCGTCTCCTTCTTCTGTATGCCATATTCGTTAGGAAAGCGAAATTGTCGCTCTGCAGTTGCCACATGTGAGCTGGTAAAGGCCAAAACCTGCCTTGCCAATCCATGCTCTACCCATACAGCGCCGGTACCGATGACCAGGGAGGAGGTGGAGCAGGCGCCATACATTCCAAGAAACGGCACCTCCAGATCCTTGGCAAAATAATGTGAGCTGGTCAGCTGGTTGATGAGATCACCGCCTACCAGTAAATCGATATCCTGAACTCCCTTCCCCGCTTTGCGCAGGGTCAAATCGACAGCATCTCCCAATAATACACGTTCCGCCTTTTCAAAGCTGGACTCCCCACAATAAGCATCCTCATAGCTCTTATCGAAAAGACTTCCCAGCGGCCCTTCCTTTTCCAATGGCCCTACAACAGCAGAGCGCGCCTGTACATAGACGTTCTTAAAAGTAACCGTACGCATATCAGGCACCAAAGAGCAGGTAGCGAATCGTACCGAAGACGAACGCCGCTGCGATTCCATAAGTCAGAACCGAGCCTGCCAGTTTAAACATATTGCTGCCAATACCGAAAATCGGGCCCTCTGTTCGTCCCTCAATCGCACACGAAGTCAAACAATTCGCAAAGCCACTGATGGGAATGAACAAGCCTGCCCCGCATTTCTGTGCCGCCTTATCATAGACACCGAAGCCGGTCAGCAGTGCTGTGACCAGTATCACCGTAACAACGGTAACCGAAACCGCGGTATCCTTATCCAAATCGAACATATCCATACACAGCATCATAAACAGCTGTGCCACAACAGCAAGAGCTCCTCCGCTGATGAATGCAATCAGTGCATTTCTGCCCTTGTGCTGAGCAGGCACATGCTTCTTTGCAGTATCCTGCAATGTTTTCTTATCCATCATAATCACTCCTTCATGGCTAGTATGCACATGTTTTATAGAGTTATAAAACGAGTTCAGAAAAACATCACGAAACAAACAAGTGCCGAACAGACGCTTCCCTGATAATGGATTTGTAAAAAGGAAGTGATTACATGAGAAATATACGAAGATGGGCTCGCCTTCTCATGCTGTGCCTGGCAATCGGATTCTTGAGTGCGGCAGCGCAGCAGGGCTATGCATGGCTCACGGACAAAGCAACCAGCAGCCCGTTGCAGGTGGAGGCAGCATCCTTTGATGCAAGCAAGGTGATCGTCCTGGATGCGGGACATGGCGGTTATGATACCGGCAGCGTTTCCTATGACGGGGTTTATGAAAAGGATATTACACTTGCAATCACGCAGAAAATCGGAGAGCGGCTGGAGAAGGCAGGCTGTACGGTGGTATATACACGTACCAGTGATGAGGTCAGCTGGTCAAACGATAACAAGGACGATCTTCGCACCCGCGTTGCCATCGCGAAGGAAGCGGGAGCGGATTATTATATTTCCATACATACCAATGCCAGTGAATACGGGGATGGTGCCAGCGGCTTTGAAGCCTATATCGATTATAAAAATGATACGATCACAGCCATGGCGCAGTCCATTGAGCAGAGGCTGATGGAGCTTGGATACACGCAAAATCGCGGCTTGAAAAGCACACAGGAAAGCTCGTTGTATGTGATTGACAGCAATCCCGTGCCTGCCATGCTGCTGGAGCTTGGCTTCATCACCGACAGTGCGGATGCAGCCTATATGTGCAGCGAGGAGGGACAGACTGCCCTCGCACAAGGCATTGCACAGGGAATCCTGGAACAGCTCTAGCTTTCACACCTTTTCTAGGTTATAATTAGAACACGAGGTGAATACAATGCAGAAAAAAATATCTTCTACACCGGTATATGAGGGAACAATCTTTCATATGAGCCGGGATGAGGTTGAAATCAAGGGAAAAACATATCCCAGAGATGTGATTCATCATGACGGCGGTGTCGGTGTCCTCGCTATCAGGGATGGAAAAATTTTACTGGTCAGACAGTACCGCTATGCAATTCAGAAGGAAACTCTGGAGATTCCCGCAGGAAAGCTGGAAAAGGGAGAGGATCCGTATCTGTGCGGCTTACGGGAGCTAGAGGAGGAAAGCGGCTATACGAGCGAACGGCTGGAAACGCTTTGCGCCATGTACTCAACGCCCGGCTTCTGCAGTGAGAAAATCTATCTGTACTGGACAAAAAAGCTGATTCCGGTAGAGCATCCCCGCGCCATGGATGAGGATGAGGAAATCGAAACACTGTGGGTGGATATCCGTAAGGCTGCCGCTATGGTGAATGATGGAACGATTGAAGATGCCAAAACAATCATCGCCATACAGTATGCAAACCTGTATCTTGTTTAAATAAACGATGCCAAGCAAAAAAAGACAGTTAGTGACAATCCTGCTTTCAGAAGGCTGGTCAATCGGATTTTGCATTTCGATCAAAGAGGGAAATTTGTATGCTCGATATCTTGCTAGGAATCATAGCTTTTGAAATACTATTCAGTTTCATTGCAAAAAAAGATAAGAAATTGTTTTTAGCTTGTTCCGTATCTTTTTGGTTCGGTATAGCATTTATCTTATTGCTTCAATTTTTTGAGCGATAACCGAATTCCAAAAGAGAATACAATAATAAAACGATGGCAAAGATAAAAGTCTCAAGTATCCTTTCCATCGTTTTTATTTGTATATCGAAATCCATGGCAGCTTTCACAACTGCTTATTAAGTCAATTGTGCATCTCTAAAAAATGCTCACTTTTCATGGTATCTAGTATCCATTATACATATCTACAACGTGAGATAAGGAACCCTCCTGCATGCAGTAAGCAAATTTAGCCCTTATCCTTTAAGATTTCACCGTCCTAGCCGTTCTCACAAAGTTTTCCCAATATCCCGATAGTTCCCAAAATGGATTTATTAAGAGAATCCGAGAAGGAAGCTCATTACGCATACTTGAAAAACGCCGTATTATGCTATCTGATAAAAGTGATCTTTTTCACTTTTTTATTATTTATTGTCTCATAAGCTGCAGAAATTCTTCCTTTAAAATCCGCATCATGATAAAATCGTGATATTCATAATGGTAATAATAGCCGTCTTCCTGAATTCCCTCTTGCTTAAATCCGTTTTTTTCGTAAAAACGCAATGCATCTGTATTAAATCCCACAACACCGATGGCTAGTCTGTGAAAGCCAAGATCACCAAAGGCATAATCCATCAGCAGGCGGATTGCCTCTGTGCCATAGCCCTTCCCCTGATGCGACTCATGGGGAATGATAATTGTCAGATCACTCGTCCGCCAGGCAGGAAACATTCGCAGCAGCCCGATTTCTCCAATCACTTCATGTTTCTCACAGGTAACGATTGCCAACCATATACAGTCATGTCCACTGCGCTGCACACATTGTAAAGACTGTGCAGCCGTTGTCGGATATGGTGCAGCAATCTTCGCCCTTGTCCGCGCATCGTTGTACCAGACATCAAAAAAATCCGTATCCTCATCAGTAAACGGGCGCAGATACACCCGTTCGCCCTTTAAAAATTGTATTTCCTTCATCGTATTCTCCATTTCTTTTCTTACGTTAACGCATGTTACTGTAAGATATGCCTTCAGTTGCCCTGCTTATCTTACATCGTCTGATTCCTTTTGCTGTTCACAGAATAAAGCCAGTAATCATGATGATAAGCATGATTACGCAGTAAAGACATCCCCACAAAGCTATCCTGCACCGGCATTCACCATTTTCTTAACTATATCATATTTCAATCGCAAACACAGCATCTAATGAAAAAAGTAGCTACGCGTATATGCGCAGCTACGGTATTGACGATTCCTGTTACAGCCGTTTACACATCGGATGTCCCTCTTAAAACTGTACCAGATCCCAGAGGTTTCCATACAGATCTTCAAATACAGCAACAGTGCCGTAATCCGTCTCTTTGGGTTCCCGTACAAAATGAATGCCGTTTTGCTTCATATCCTTATAATCTCTCTTGAAGTAATACGTCGCAAGAAACAGGAAGACACGGCCACCTGCCTGATCACCGATACATGCCTCCTGTCGTGATTTGGAAGCCTTTGCGAGCAGAATCGTCGTAGCATTTCTTTCCGGCGGTGATACAACAACCCAGCGTTTATCCTGCTGCGGCTGATAGGTATCCTCCACAAGGGTGAAATGAAGCTTGTTTGTATAAAATTCGATGGCTTCATCTTAATCACGTACGATAAGCGCAATGTGAACGATTGCTTGTTTCACAGTCTCACTCCTTTGCCTTTTGTGCAGCTTCCCAGGCGAGCTGGAAGGCACTCTTTTCCTGCTTTTTTTCCGTCTCCTGCTTTTTATTGAAATCCTGCAGCTCTGCACGTCCGGCGACATTGCGCTTTTCCTTTAGCTGCTCATTGAAGCGGTCAAATTTCTCGCGGAAGCCGCATACACAGGTATACAGACGCTTTTCCTTTTCTCCGACTACATTCAGCTTCTTATGACATTTCGGACAGCGGGCATTGCTGGTGAACGACAGATTCTGCTTGTATTTACACGTTGGACTGCTGCAGGCTAAAAGCTTTCCGCGTTTCCCGTTGATTTCCAGCAGATTGCTGCCGCATTCAGGACATTTTTTCTGCGTCATATTATCATGGCGGTAGCTTGCCTCACTGTTTTTCACCTTTTCAACCAGGTCACTGGCATAGCTGCGCATTTCCTTCATGAAGCTTTTATCCTTCAGCTTCCCCTTGCTGATTGCGGTAAGCTTTTCCTCCCAGGTTGCCGTCAATAGCGGAGAGCGAAGCTCCTCTGGTACCAGTGATACCAGCTGGATTCCTTTGCTTAACGGATAGATGGAATTCCCGCGTTTTTCAATATAGTTGGTTTTGAACAGCTTTTCAATAATATCCGCACGTGTTGCCACGGTACCGATTCCATTCGCATCCTCTAATACAGCCTTCATACGGCTGTTTTTGATAAATTTCGATGGATGCTCCATAGCCGATAACAGGGTTGCCTCCGTATAGCGTGCCGGTGCCTTGGTAAAATGTGAGGTGATGCGCACATCCTTGATTGGATACTGCTGTCCCTTCGCAAGAGATGGCAGATTCTGATCGTCGTCCAGCTCCTCATCCTCATCAAAGCGTTCGTTTTTCTGATAAAGTGCACGCCATCCATCCGTTTTCATAATCCTTCCGCTGGCATAAAAGTCCATATGCTCACACACCGCATGAATTTTGGTCTTCTCATATTCACTCGGCATACTCAGCACAGCCAGAAACCTGCGAACCACCAGATCATAGATTTTCTTTTCATTGGGTGAAAGACGCTGGAGCTCTACATATTCCTCGGTCGGAATGATGGCGTGATGATCCGATACCTTGCTATCATCCACAAAGCGGCGGCTGATCTTATAGCCGTTTTTCAACAGCTCTTTTGCAAACGGCTCATACACATCAATGCGAATTGCCTGCAGCCGTTCCTTCAGTGTCCCTACGATATCCTGACTCAGATAGCGGGAATCGGTACGTGGGTAGGTCAACAGCTTATGTGTTTCATACAGGCTCTGCATATAATTCAGCGTTTCCTTTGCACTGAAGCCGAAGCGTTGATTGGCATCCCGTTGCAGCTCCGTAAGATCATAGAGCTGTGGCGGCTGTTCCTTGTGACGCTTACGCTCCACATCCTGAATCGTAATCTGCTTGTGCTTCAGCTGCTTCATGAGCGCATCTGCCTGCTTGCGATCCGCGATGGATGCATTGTTATTCTTACGATAATCCAGCACAAAGGCACCGGCATCCACACGCAGTGTAAAATATTCCTTCGGCACGAATTTGCGGATTTCTGCTTCCCTGTCCACAATCATAGCCAGTGTCGGAGTCTGCACACGACCGGCAGAAAGCTGCGCATTAAATTTACAGGTCAGCGCACGGGTGGTATTCAACCCAACGAGCCAGTCTGCCTCAGCACGGCATACCGCACTGCGATACAGGGGTTCATATTCTTTGGCATCCTTGAGGTGCGCAAAGCCCTCTTTGATCGCCTTATCTGTCTGTGACGAAATCCACAGACGCTTCATCGGCTTTCGTACACCTGCCTTTTCAAGAATCCAGCGAGCCACCAGCTCCCCTTCTCTTCCGGCATCCGTAGCGATTACAATATCACGAATATCTCCACGGTGCAGCAGGCTCTTTACCAGCTTGTATTGTCGTGCGGTCTGTGCAATCACCTTCAGCTGCATTTTGTCCGGCAGCATTGGAAGGTCCTGCATATCCCAGGTTTCCAGACGTTTATCATAATCCTGCGGATCTGCCAGCTCTACCAGATGTCCCAGCGCCCAGGACACCACATACTTGTTTCCCTCCATATAGCCGTCCTTTTTTATCGGACAGCCAAGAACTCTTCCCAGCTCTCTTCCTACACTTGGCTTTTCAGCCAGTACAAATGTTTTGCTCATACTTCCTCCTTGAATCCGGCCAGACGCATCAGCTCTCTGGCATTCGTTGTTGTACATTTCCCTTCTTTCAGCCGATAATCAAAGCAAATGCGATCATTTTCATAATATTCCGAGAAATGATAATTCACTGCCTGTATGGCTGGGTCGTTGCTCAGCTCACACAATTCAAAATCATGTGTGGAGATCAAGGTAATGATCCATGGCTGATGCAGATGACGAATCGCACTTGTTGCACAGTAAATGCGATCCGCGCTGTTTGTACCCTTGAAAATCTCATCAATCAAAACTAGCATCGGCTCCTGCCTTCTGCTTGCCTCATTCATTTGCTGAATACGCAGGATTTCCGCATAAAAGGTGGATATTCCCTCACTTACATTATCATGCACGCGCATCGAGGTAAACAGGTTCATACTGCTTGCACAAAAGGAAGCGGCACAGACACTGGCGCCGGCATGCAGCAGTACAAGATTGATGCCCAGCGTTCGTAAAAAGGTTGTTTTTCCTGACATATTGGAGCCGGTTATGATATAGGTGCCGTTATGGATTGTTATGGAATTCGCGACAGCACTGCCCTCCTCCAGCAGCGGATGCACGATACACTCGGCCTTTAGATAAGGAGGCTCAGGTGTAACATCCGGAATACAGGTTGCTTCTTTTGCCAGATTCAGCTGTGCCAAGGATACATAGCCTTCAATTTCTCCGATATCCTGCAGCCAGATGCGCAGGGTTCTGCCATAGCGCTGCCTCCACTCCTGCAGAGCTATCACACATTGGAAATCAAGCAATCCAAGGGCGTTGACGAGGAAAAACAGGATGCTGTTGGAGCGCAGCTGTACCAGCATCAGTATACGGCGCAGTTTTTTTATAGCAGCACAAGCTTCCTCCACATCCTTACGAATCCTGCATAGAGCATCACTTTGAAAGGTGGTCTCTTCAATTAAATGAAAGATTCGCTCATAGTCTTCAATCAGATGTGCCAGTGGTGCTACGCTGGACAGCTGCTGGGCATGCTTCATAAAAAACAGAAGCGAAAGGCACAGTGAAAATGTTGCCAGTATGAGCACGGGGCCATAGTGGATGATACCTGACAGAAAAAGAAACAGTGACATAAGCGTGAGGGCAGATACAAGCGCACACAGCATACGCACAATGCGCGGATATTGTGCCTGTTCGTCTTCCATATAGCTTAGGATATGTTCCATCGTAGAACGTTTTTTTCGCTGCCCATGACGCTCATACAGCTTTAAAAGCTGTGTCAGAGTAAAGGTGAATGTCGTCTTTCGAGCACACTCCTGCACAGCAGCGCTGCGGCTTTGCAAAGTCCTGCGATCCTGGTGCTGTGCACTGAGAAGCTCAGCCAGTCTGGCTCTTCCATATACGGTTTTGGCCACGCAGAGATACTGATACAGGCTGGCATCCCCTAGCAGGTCCAGATCATATGCCTGCGTATTCTCCTCATACAGAAATTCAGCTCCGGTATCCTGAAATGCTTTCCATCCATTGTTCTTACGCCGCAAGACATCCTGCAGTACCTCCAGCATAACCGCATGGTCTTCTATCTTCTGTTTCAGCGCTCTGTGCTTTGCGGCAACATACAGAAACAGTCCCAGTGAAAGCACGCAGAGCACATAAAAAAGCTGCTCATAATAATATCCGCGAAACAGGGCAAACAAAGCAATCAGAATCAGAATACCTCGCTGCATCGCATAGGAAGAGGAACGCTGCTTTAAGCTTCTGTATACAGCCTGTATTTCATCAATTTTCCTTTGTAACGTATCAATCTGCATAGCTTCCCTCCTTACATGCTGTTCATTATATCATACCTTTTCGTGATTCTTGTGTGAGAAACCTAAATTTCCCAGATGAAAACTCTTTCAATTTCATGTATAATAAAAATGGTGATGTAAAATGAAACTGGAAACACGTGTCCTGCAAAACCTTACACAGCAGCAGAAGCTATCCATTCGGCAGCAGCAGGATCTAAAAATATTGGAAATGAACAATCAGGAGCTGGAATCCTGGATTGAAGAGGAGCTGGAGAAAAATCCGTTGCTGGAATTTGATGATGCCTATGAAACCGGAGCCGCATCGCACTGCCAGCAGGATTTTGATCTGCTTTTGAATTTTGTGACAAACGAGCAGACGCTTGCAGATGTGCTGCAGGAGCAGATTGCCACATGTTTGCATCCACTCCATAAGGAGCTTGCGGAGTTTATCGTCAATTCACTGGATGGAAACGGCTATCTGCAGCTAAAGGATGAAGATATCCAGCGCATGCTTCCACAGTACAGTCTGGATGACATCGAGGATACGATCAATGAGATACAAACCTTTGAGCCGGCCGGAGTCTGTGCCAGAAGCCTTCAGGAATGCCTGCTGATTCAGCTGTGCTTTGAAGACATCCCCTACTCCCAGATTGCCATCATGATTGTAAACTACTATTTGAAGGAGGTTAGCGAGAACAAGCTTCCTGCGATTGCAGAGGCGCTGCAGATACCTCTGGAGGATGTGCTGCAGGCAATCGCCCTGATTCGCTCGCTTGATCCAAAGCCGGGTGCACGCTATGCGACGAGCAGTGCCTATGTGAATCCGGATATGCAGGTAATTGTGGAGGAGAATGAAATCCATATACAGATGTTTCGCAAAACCTATGGACTACGCATGCAAGCTCCTGTAAAGGATGCAGATGCGGACACAGCAAAATATCTGAGCCAGCAGCAAAAGCAGGCGGAGGCTCTGCTGGGCAGTATTGAAAAGCGCAATTCCACCATGGAACGCATTATGGAGGTCATTGCCGTTGTACAGCAGGATTTCTTTCTGCAGCATGGACAGCTGAAGCCCTTGAATATGAAGGAGATCGCCGCAAAGCTGCATCTGCACGAGTCCACCATATCCCGTGCTGTATCCGGGAAATCCATCTTATTTGAACAGCAGATTATTCCCTTGAAATTCTTCTTTCCTGCCAGAGTGAATGAAGATACAAGCGCAAACGAGGTTCACCTGCGCCTGCGCGCACGAATTGATCAGGAGGATAAAAAGAAGCCGTACAGTGACCAGAAGCTGTGTGATCTGTTGAAGGAGGATGGTTTGCATGTATCTCGCAGAACCATTGCAAAATACCGGGAGCAGCTGAAAATACCTGCAGCATCAAAGCGCAAGCAGTTCTGATTCCACCAAAAAAAGCTATATGAGATTTGATAACGGATAATGATAAAGCTGTAAAATACAAACGAAGACAGAAGGCTCCTGAATCATACAAAGAATTTCATAGTAGCGTGGATTATACTGTGCGCTGCGGTGGCTTAAAAAGGCCGCTTAAACGCCGGCTTGATCAACAGGATGCTTTGGCTGTAGGCAAGTATTTTGAAGACAAAACAGAGCATATCCCTATTTTTGTCCAAGCAACAACACATTCTCAGTTCCTGTTCGTATATCCATAAAGCCATCGCAGATTCAAACCGCGATGGCTTTCATTTTTTTCAAAGGAAGAAGTGCTATCCCCATATCAGGCTGGTTCTCTCATGATACGTTGACAATACTAACGTTAACGCTGAAGCTCATTGATCAGCGGCTTTTTGCGTTGCGCAAGAAATCCCTACGATTGTATGCAAGACCTTTATGCAGGCAGCTGCACGACATGGCCTGCTGTGCATTTGTCCTATACCTTTCAAACGAAAGGGGGATTTCAACACAGTATGTGCATAACACTTCCTACACTATTTCCTACTATTATTCTCATGTTTTCTGTTGCTTACCAGTACAAGACAGCACAGTACAGACGCCGCTATCCCCAGCATCCAGATTACTGAATTTGTAGTGTCCCCAGTTTTAGGAATATTGGAAGAAATCATGCTGATATTTACACTATGGGTTACGCCATCCACGGTGTAGGTAGCCGTCGTTTTTCCTGTCTGCAATGCTGTAAAGGTATAAACATCACCACTCTGGCTCATTTCCAGCATGTTTTTATCATAGCTCCAGGTGCCCCCTGCCGGCTTCGGTGTCCAGCTTACACTCTCTCCCACAGACATCGTATGGCTTTTTGGAAGACCGGTAATCGTCTTCTTCTCGCTAACCTTTGCCACAGCAAAAGGTGAAAGACTGCTAAATGTGCCGGTTACGGTACCATCCGATACCTTTATCATTCTACGCTCCTCAGTTTTATGATTACAATGAAGAAAATAGACTGTTTCCTCTTCACCTGCTTGCTGTAGTGGTATGGATACCTCTACCTCTCCCTGATAAGTGCCTGCAGTAAGACTGATATCGTAAAGAGCCATCAGTTCCCCCCTCTTTTGGCGAGCACGGATATCATCACAGGCAGCACAGGTACCTTCTTCATGAAGCCCCTGATTGCGCTTAATACGCAATTCAGCATCGCTGCTAAATACACCATTCACCGTAATGCCGCTTACTGGATCATTCAAAGATTTATATCGGTAGTTTGTGCCATTTGGAAGAGGTCTTATTTCAATTGTAAATTCCTTCTCATCGCTGCCAGCACTGTTGGCTGCTCTAAGTGTAAAACGATACGTCCCGGGAATGACTGGCGTTCCCTTAATATGACCGGAAGCGGTAAGCGTCAGTCCGTCCGGAAATCTTCCTTTTACCACACTCCATGTAATCGGTGTACTGCCACTTGCCCCAAGCAGCTCTTGATATGCCGCTGTTTCCATCCCGCTTTTCAAAGAAGTGGTTGTTATTTTCGGAGCAACCTCGACAGGGGTTAAGACAGGTTCAAACACAGCCTTGATCATGGTTGGACCCGTCACTGTATATACTGAGCCTGACTCAAATGTATCCCCGTTCACTGTCAGCGAGGAGAGCTGGTAGCCTGCATCAGGATTTCCCCGAATTATAATTTTTTCCTGCTGGACAGCCAAAAATTCAGAGCTGATGGTAGTTTGCCCAGCGTTATCCTCAATCTCAATCTGTCCGTTTTTTACAGTATCTGATGTTACAACAATCTTCTCCAAAACCTCAATCTGTAAATCTGTGCTTATATTGTCAATTGTTAAAACACCTGTTTTCTCATCATAGCTATATCCCCGCTTCTTTTTATCATTGCCTACAATCTCATAAACATGGATATTGCCATGAATTACCCGATACCCTGCATCGGCAGTAAGAGTTATAGATAATGTGCTTCCCGCAACGACACTTCCCGGTGTAGAATTCGCGTTCACATGATCTGCCAGATGATAATCCACCTTATGTCCAGGTTCCTGCAATATCCAAGAGCTGGTTTGCTTACTTCGTACGTATGCAAGAGAATATCCATCAGGAAGACTGCTTGCGATGGAATCCAATGTGACAAGCCAATCACTGGTTTGCTTATTCGCTAAGACCAAAGGTGTATTTGTATCCCAAGGCTCCCCAGCTTGCTTGAAAAGGACAAATCTGCGGCTTTCAGCAAAGGCAAGGCTGCCTTCTGTTAAGTCAAGCGTTGAGCCGTTTGCTATTTTGACCGTCCCGCTGAACATAAAATTCCCCCTGATTGCAGCATTCCCGTTTAGCTGAAGTGTACTGCCTTTATCACCTAAAATATTTCCCTCAATCAAAGCAACATCATCAAGCTGAACCATACCACTTTTAAACATACTAATTGCGGTGCTAATGTCATCAGAAGTATTGCTTATTGTCCCGTTTCTAATTGTTAATTCTCCATTGGTTACGGCAAGCATACTTTCATATTTCACAGCATCTATTTTGTCATGGGCTCCCAGTGTAAATCCATTGAGATTTAACGTAAGTGAGGTATTGTATACAACCATATATTTCTTTAGATTCACATTCTTTTTTAATGTGACAACGCTTTTGTTAATTGTCACATTTTCACTTCCTCCAAGTGCTGTGGCCAATGTTTGCGCATCGTAAACACTGCCACCCTCTGCCATTCCGGTGGCTGTCAAGCCATAAACAGCAGGCTCATAACGCAATGGTACAGGTTGCTTGTCATTCACCTCTTGCAGGTTTGGCGACGTATTGCCTGCAGTATCCAAATCGCTTTTCAGGCGCGATTCACCACAATTCTCATCGTGGATGTGTGTACAGGACCTGCCTGCATTCTCCTTATAGCCGCAGTTCTCATCGTGGATGTGTGTGCACTCTGTTTCCGATGCGTAGGTCATTTGGGTAAACGGAAGTATCACTGCCAGCAAACACGAACAAAGCACCATGGACAGCCATCGCCTCTGCCATTTTTTCATACTAGTTCCTCCTTTTCATCAGACCGCAGCGAGTAATTTCACAAGAGGGCAGTAGGTTTTGTCTTGCCTATGGAATAGGTAAGACAAGGGGTATACCCCTTGTGAGCGATTTCTGTATACAAGCCAAAGCATGTAACAGCTTACGGTCTTTTACAAATTTATTATCACAAAATCATCCTCGCTATACAATGAAATGTGTTTAAACCGTTCTTACTGTGTCTAAACCGGAATCATTTCTGCAAACAGGTTGATTTTCATAAGGTGACAATCTAAACAAATCAGCAGCTCAATGGCTTGCGAGAGGAGAAAAAGGGTATAGCTGCTATGTCTGAGGCACGTGCTGATCCATCAGGAAATTCTGTTCGCTTCAGCATGTAGAAAAAAGGCATCCCAGGCATCAGCTGACTGCTTTCAAATGAGAATGATCCACATGAAATATAGGATACTTCCTGCTTTTTAAAGACGTACATTTCATTATTTCATGAAGGCTCATGATATTCAGCACTCGCAAATATACCGTGCATGACTGGCGGCAGGCATATCCATAGCTTGGCGAGATACAGCTGTTGCACATCTGTTTATTTTCTATAGCTTTCTTGCATTCATACAGCTTTTTCAACATACTGCTTTCTGAAAATAGCCTAAGGACTGCTATCACCCGTTCAAGGCAATTTAATACTGTACGCTGAAAGAACGTACAAAAGCCGAAGCATGGCGCCCCGGCTTTCTTTCTTTATTTATGACTCTTCTTCAAACAGCTCTGGTTCCTCATATTCCTGTTTTGGCTGTGCTGTCAGCTCTCGCTGCTCTACAATGGGTAGCGTACGCAGGAAATAATACTCCTGCGTGGTATGCAGCGGCGAAGAGAAGGTAGCATCCCTGCTCATCAGACTGATATCCTTCGCAAGAATCTTCTGCGTTTCATCATTGATGATGACAAGCTCATCATTCAGCTCATGAAGTGCGATATGCGCAATCTGATAAGGCTTGGATTTCACCTTTTTACAGATCATGCTGCCTTTGGTTGGACGACCGGTCACATCGATATCGCTCAGCTTGATGCGCTTCACCTGACACTGATCCGTAAAGACGATCAGCTGGGAAGCATCCTCGTGATGAATGCAGGCACTGACAACTTCATCCAGCACCAGATTCATTGCCTTCACACCCTTGGAACGCGGAGAGGTATTCGGGATCAGCGACACCGGATAACGACTCACAAATCCATTTCTGGATGCAATCAGAATTTCATCATAATCATAGGCAATCATCGTTTTCACGACCGTATCCCCATCCAGCAGCTTCATATTGCTCATGGTTTTATTGTTCCGTGACACCTCATATTCCTGTACTGCCGTCTTTTTCACAAGTCCGTTTTTCGTAACGGAAATCATGTAGGCATTTGTTGCAAAGCTGCGCAGGACAAAGGCATCCGTGATTTTTTCTTCTCCGCTGATGCGAATCGTGGAATTGATATGGCTTCCGATTTCCTTCCAGCGGGATTCCTCGACCTCATATACCGGCGTATAGCCATAGGTTCCCTGTGTTGTAAAGAACAATACATGATCCAGCGTATTCACCTCTCCATAGCCGACGAGGTGATCGCCTTCCTTCAGTCCGGTCATATCCTCTTTGCTGGCACCATAGCTGCGCATGGAAACCCGCTTGAAATAACCGTCACGGGAAATTGTAAACATTACCTGCTCACTGTTGATCATTGCTACCTTATCGATAACAATTTCTTCGATTTCATGCTCAATGCTTGTCAGGCGCGGTGTCTTAAAGGCCTTCTTCACCTCGTTCAGCTCGCGAATCATCACCTTTTTCAGCATCCTTGGATTTTCCAGAATATCGTGCAGCTCCTCAATTTCATTCAGCAGCATGGCATACTCCTCACGCAGCTGTGTGATATCCGTCGAGGACAAACGATACAGACGCATGGTGACAATAGCCTCTGCCTGCGCATCGCTGAAAGCAAAGGCCTCCATGATGCGGCGCTTGGAATCCGCCTTGTCCTTGCTGGCACGAATCAATGCAATGATTTCATCCAGAACGGATACTGCCTTGATCAGCCCCTCCAGTATATGACAGCGGTCTTCCTTCTTTTTCAGATCAAAACGGCTTCTGCGCTCAATCACCTCACGGCGATGCTCGATAAAGGCATCCAGCATCGGTGCCAGACCCATCTGAATCGGACGCTTGTCAACGATCGCCACAACATTATAATTATAGGAAACCTGCAGATCGGTATTTTTATACAGATAATTCAGAATTACCTCAGCATTGGCATCCTTTTTCATATCCACAACGACACGCAGACCGTTACGGTCACTTTCATCCCGGACATCGAGAATACCCTCGATTTTTTTGTTCAGACGGATATCATCGATCTTTTTGACCATATTGCTCTTGACGACTTCATATGGAATTTCCGTGATGACAATCTGCTGGACGGTCTTCTTCTGCTCGATTTCCGCCTTGCCGCGGATGATGATGCGGCCCTTTCCGGTTTCAAAGGCTTCCCGGATTCCTTCGATTCCCTGAACGATTCCTCCGGTTGGAAAATCCGGACCCTGTATGTATTCCATCAGCTCATCCAGCGTGCAGTCCGCATGCTGGATACGATACACAGCTGCATCGATCGCCTCGCTCAGATTGTGCGGCGGGATGTTGGTCGCATACCCGGCAGCGATCCCCGTAATACCATTGACGAGCAGATTTGGATACCGGGCAGGAAGCACCGTCGGCTCCATTGCGGTATCATCGAAGTTCGGTGCCCACAGCACAGTTTCCTTTTCGATATCCTTTAATAGATGCTCACTGATTTTCCCAAGCCTTGCTTCTGTATAACGCATCGCTGCGGCGGGATCATCATCAATCGACCCGTTATTTCCCTGCATATCGATCTGCGGGGTACGGATCTTCCATTCCTGTGACATTCGCACCATCGCATCATACACGGAGGAATCTCCATGCGGGTGATAGTTACCGATGACAAGACCGACCGTCTTTGCAGATTTACGATAGCCCTTGTCCCAGGTGTTGCCATCCTCATACATCGCATACAAAATTCTTCGCTGCACCGGCTTCAGACCATCTCTGGCATCCGGCAGTGCACGATCCTGAATAATATATTTTGAGTATCGCCCAAAGCGATCTCCCATAATTTCTTCCAGCGGAGAGGAAATGACGCTGCTGTGATGCTCAACAGCAGGCAGTTCTTTTTTCTTCATCGTCTTGCCTCCACTTCATAATCATCTTCCAGTGTAAAGGATACGTTTTCCTCGATCCAGTCACGGCGTAGATTGGCCTTATCCCCCATTAAAACGGATACGCGCTTCTCTGCCACAACCGCATCGTCAATCGTTACCTGAATCAGCGTACGGGTTTCCGGACACATGGTGGTATCCCACAGCTGATCCGCATTCATTTCACCAAGTCCCTTGTAACGCTGCAGACTAAAGCCCTTCGGGAAGGTTTTGCGCAGCTCATCCAGCTCTTCATCCGTCCATGCGTACTGAATATCCTTACCCTTTTGCAGCTTGTACAGCGGCGGCAGTGCGATATACACCATACCCTGTTCAATCAGCTCCCGCATATAGCGGTAGAAGAAGGTCAGCAGCAGAATCTGAATATGCGCACCATCGGTATCGGCATCGGTCATGATAATGACCTTATGGTAATTGGAATCCTCTGCATGAAAATTTGCTCCTACACCGGCTCCCAGCGCATGAATAATGGTATTCAGCTCTTCATTCTTTTCGATATTCGTAATGCTTGCCTTTTCGGTATTCAGCACCTTACCGCGCAATGGCAGAATCGCCTGATATTTGCTGTCTCTTCCCTGCTTGGCACTGCCTCCGGCAGAATCACCCTCGACCAGATACAGCTCTTTTTTTCTGGCATCCTTGCTCTGCGCGCTTGCCAGCTTTCCGGATAGTATCTTCTCAGTCTTTCCTCTGGTTTTCCCCTTACGGGCATCCTCACGCGCCTTGCGGGCAGCCTCACGTGCCGTGGAAGCACGCTGCATCTTCTTAATCAGTGTGATGGCAAGCTCCTTGTTTTCCTCCAGGAAGAAGCTCAGCTTTTCACTTACAATACTGTCCACAGCTGCCTTCGCCTCTGCCGTTCCCAGCTTGCCCTTGGTCTGCCCTTCAAACTGCAGCAGATTTTCCGGAACCCCCAGCGACAGGATGATCGTCAGCCCCTCACGGACATCACTTCCCTCAAAGTTCTTATCCTTTTCCTTCAGTAAACCGTTTTTTCTTGCATACTCATTGAATACCTTGGTAAAGGCATTCTTCGCTCCGGTCTCATGCGTTCCGCCATCCTTGGTACGAACGATGTTGACAAAGGAAAAAATATTCTCCTGATATTCATCTGTATATTGAAAGGCACAGTCCACCTTGATATCATTGCTCATCCCGCTGAAGGCTACCGGCTTATGAAAGACCTGCTTATCCTCATGCAGATAATCCATGAAGGCAACCAGTCCCTGCTCATAATGATAAACCTCCTCGCGTTCCTTACCCTCACGCTCATCGCGTACGACAAGCTTCAGACCTTCCAGCAAAAACGCATCCTCCTGGGCGCGTTCCGCAATCTGGTGGAAGGAAAACTTCGTTGTTGAAAACATTGTTTTATCTGCCTTGAAACGCACCTTGCTGCCGGTTTTATTCGTTTTGCCGATAACCTCCAGCTTGGAGACATCCCGTCCGCCGTTGGAAAAGCTCATGCGATAGATTTTACCGTCACGATGAACCGTAACCTCCACCCATTCACTCAATGCGTTTACAACGCTGGCACCAACGCCGTGCAGACCGCCGCTGGTCTTATAGCCACCCTCCGTGCTAAATTTACCGCCGGCATGCAGTACCGTATAAATGACCTGCACAGTAGGAACACCGCTGGCATGCATATCCACCGGCATACCTCGCCCTTCATCCTCCACGCAGATCACGTTGTCTTTTTCTATCGTTATGCGGATTGTATCCCCATGGCCGTTCAATGCCTCATCAATCGAGTTGTCTACGATTTCCCAAACCAGATGGTGCAAGCCTCTGGAATCTGTGGAGCCGATATACATACCCGGTCGTTTCCGTACAGCATCAAGGCCGTCAAGAATCTGTATACTGCTTCCATCATATGCATTTTCTGCCATACCATCACCTCTTTCTATAACGCTGTCGTTTGCTTCAATAACAGCCCGCTTCGTTCAGTTTATCAAATTTAGAACCTTCCTGCAAATAAAATTTAGCTTTAAAG
Organism: Clostridium sp. DFI.1.208; assembly: GCF_024463855.1. Classification (NCBI taxonomy): domain Bacteria; kingdom Bacillati; phylum Bacillota; class Clostridia; order Eubacteriales; family Clostridiaceae; genus Clostridium; species Clostridium sp. DFI.1.208. The sequence goes on from NZ_JANGCA010000065.1 coordinate 18,519, forward strand.
CCCGAATACAGCCCAATGGCATCAACCTAAGGAAATGTGGTTGATGCCATTTTTAAATATTGTGTCTTAACTACAAAATAACTGAAGGAATCATATTTTTTGGTACACAAAAACTCATTGATTATGCGTTAGAA
>NZ_JANGCA010000066.1:0-18556 GCF_024463855.1 Clostridium sp. DFI.1.208
AACCATAAAAAGGGAAATCCTACAAAAAATTGCGGAATTCACCATAAATTTCTACAAAAGCATTTACAAACTGTGATGCAGGTGTTATAAATATGAGTGTAGAAATCATTACATGAGCTTACAGTAAACTACTGTAGGACAACACGTCAGCGACTGAGGAAGGTCGTTTTTTTGTACCTGTTTCGTCACTGTTCTTCCCTTTGTTTCTACATATTACCACATTTAAAGAATGATAGAGATACGAAAAATACCCCTAAAAAGGGGGAATTCAGAGCATTTAGACAAAAAGATCATGTGAATGAACTGCGTGTGAAACAATCTCGTAAGCTAACCGAGGTATTTCCCTTGGCAAGCATCATAAGGATAAACTAAGTAGGGATGCAGTTATGTGACGCCGTAACGCGTTTTGAGATTTAGCAAAGAAAAAGCCCTGTTCTAATAAACAGAGCTGAGTTGACCATCCCAAGGTTCGATTTTCAGTTTTGTAAAGGTGACCTGCTTTCCCGCACCATAGGAGGATACACCGGTGATAATCTGATTAGCGCCCACCTGATCCGCAAACTGGGTATTCATTGCCCTGCCTGCCGGTATCAAAGCATCCTTATTTAGCAGATTATCATTGATTACAATGTAAATGGAACAGTTTTCATTATCTCTATTATATTTCACGAACACACGAAGCGTAACCGGACGACCATTCAAAGCAGGCAGTTCGGCTTTCGGAATCCGATGATATACCTGATTATTGGAATATTCCACATACTGATCATGCTGATTTATATTCTTCTGAAACCCCTGATTGATTATCACAAGATCCCCATTTTCTTCAAACTTCAGAATATTCCCCATTGCGGTATAATTCGTTCTGCCTTCCTCACCTTCACTGGTCACATTCGCAGAGCCGCCGAATTGAAAGGCTAGGGACTGCAAGGCATCCGGCGTAAGGGATGTCAACTCCACTGAGGCCATGTAATCCCCCTTTGCGGGTAGCTTGGTATGCTGTATAAAAGCACCGGACTCATTTTGCAGGATAATGCTCTTCTGTTCCTTGTCATAGACGGCAGTGCTGTCTGCCACGGTATCCACCATCTCATAATGAAAAAAATCATCAATCGTAATTTCTCTATGAAAGGTAAGCTCACCGCTGTAGGATTGCGAATGCGTATAGACCGCAGAGGTATCCGAAATGGAAGATAACACAATCGCACACAGCAGAACAACAGCAAGCATTGCATAGTTTTTCATTCCTGCATTCCTCCTTACTCTGTAATAAACCCTTTCTTTTTCAGATAGGCGAGAATCGGTTTGTAGTAATACAGCATAAACGCCGGTATCAGCAGTAAAATCAGTCTTCCCAAAACGGTATTGGCAAACAGGATGATCGCCCCCAGCCATCGGCTTCGTCCGCTGTAGCGTCCATAGACCGCATCGCGTGCTATGACTTTTTCATAAGCTCCTTTTTTTACATCATCCGTATACTTTAAAATATCGACCGAAAGCTTTTCTCCCTTTACCGCCTTGATGCTTGCGACCTGCGGACCGTCATCCTCATGATACAGAATACTCTGTCCCACCTGCAATGGCTCCTGTTTGTCGATCGCATCGAAGAACGCCAGGTCATTATACATAATCTGCGGCTCCATGGATTCCGTATGGAAGACAAACGGTATCACACCGAAGAAGTTGGTTTCCCGCTCTGGTGAGGATAAGGACACAAACAGCACGAACACATTAATCAGAACACCCGCCGTGATGAGTAAAACCATGGCCAGATTCACCAATGTATCCATTCCCTTTCTGCGCTGTCTGCGGACATACTGCTCCTCGACCTCACGATATCCGTCCTCCTGAAGAACAACGATATTCACATCCTCTCCCATATCCATATCCCGTTCATAAAACGGAAAATTGGTATACTGGGCAATTCGCTTCGCCCGAATGACAACCACAAGGACACAGATGATAATCATAACGATAAAGTACAACAGGTAGGAGCATTGCGACAAATCAAATAAATTTCCGGATGTGCTCATCCATATACGGTCACTCACCAGGTGATAATAGCCGCATAGAAGACGCAGCATCCAGATGCATACTGCGCCGATGATGATCACATAGCGTGCATTCTTCTGCCGTGTGATAAACAAAGAGGCACTCATGGTAATCAGGGACAAAAAGATCAAATCGATCAGCCCGCATATATATAAAGGAAGCATATACGATACGACAAACGGATATTTCAGAAACATAGTCAGAAACAGCGTAGCCGCAAAGCCGATGGTATAGTAGGCAATCACCTCGGACAGCCGCATCAGCAGCTTGACGAGAATCATGCGATGAGGCGCATAACCGTTTTTTGCCAGCGTATACCATTTGTTCTGTGAGATTTCCGCATAGGTCAGAAAATCATAATAACGAATCATATAGGCCGTATAGAGGATAAAGGCCATGATGATATACAGAGAGAGTGTGGAAAAGTAGCTTGGCATCATCAGCTGCGGCAGGGCGGTGGATAATACGCTGCGCGTCAGAGTCTGCAGCATGAAATGCAGGGAAAAGGTTAAAAGCGCTACAATGATTCCGTAAAAGAAAATCTTGTTGCGGCTTTCCTTTCGTTCCACAAACGCCTGCTTCTGTTCCTTTGTAATTATATTATGGTTGTAAATCATGATGGTTTCTTATTTCCTTCCAGGCATTTTCCACACACAGCGAATGGCGGCAGATATGATCCGGATGCAGCTGATGCTCAGTAAGTACCTTCCAGATGCTGTGATAGGTATCCGTTTTCTGTTCCTGATCCCAAACATATAACGTTTGATTCCGTTCCAGAACCGTATACTCGCTGTACGCCGTTTCTATCGCATTTCGTATTGCTGTAATATGGGCATCCTGTATAATCGTACTCAGATGATCCCAGGTCTGTACAAAGGTTTCTACCGTTCCTGTATAGAGCAGTCTGCCATCATATAAGGGAGCGATATGCGTTGCACAGCGTTCAATCAGCTGGTCGTCGAATGTGGAGAACAGCAGTGTTCGCTTCTGTTTCCGGATTTCTTCACAGATCGCGGCAATCGCCAGAAGACTGCGTTCATCGTATTCCAGCCGTGCCAGATTCCAGATAATCAGTTTACTTTCCGTGAACAGCGATACAAGAAGCGTGACCACAGAGCGCTCAGACGGAGTAAGATTTCCTATCACGGATAACGCGACATAGCCCATGTTCAGCGATATGATTTTTTCCAATATACGTTTCTGTCGGACGGCCGCATCCTCCTGTTCACGCGCGGTGATATACATCAGATATTCCAGCACATTCATATTGGTAAACAGCATATTTGTACTTCCTATATAATATACATGTGGAAGGATGGTCCGTTTTTTGCGCATCATGCCCTTTTGCGCAAGTACACAGCGGCCATCCTTATAGGGTCTTGCATTCGCTATAATTTCCAGCAGCAGTCGCACCTCAAACGCACTGGTGCCAAGGATTGCCCACACTTCGCCCTCCAGCGCCTCAAAGTTAATATCCGAAAACACCTGCTTCGGTTCCTGCTGCGGACTCTGATAATATTCCATGGAGCCGACATGCTCCATCAGTACGCACTGAGCGCGTTTCTTCGTTTGTTCCATAGCAATCACCTAATCACTTTCCGATGTGAACCGGAAGGGCAGCTTCATCACATAAACGGCCTGTATGCGATCCGATGTAAGAATATTGGGGTCTACAGAATTCGCGGGATTATCCCCCTTGGTACGATAGCCGACCGATTCATTCTCCTGTATCACCTCAACAATACGGTGTGTTATGGTTACTCCGTTATCCTGAAAGGTAACTATATCACCGACCGCAAGCTTTGCCGCGTCCTTTGGAATGCGGGAGAGGATGAGTGATTTCACCGGGATGGTCGGCACCATACTGCCGGTTTTCACTTCATATATCTGATAACCGCATACGGTCGGTACCTCTCCCCTGCTTCTTGCATCCTCCACCTGCAGCCATGTGATAAACAGAAAGGCAATGATAAGCACGCCCGCCAGATTACCAATCAGCTTGAACAGCTTTCTTCTGGCAATGTGTGTATGTGCCTTGCTGTCAAGATCATGTGCATGCTCCAGTTCGTCCAGCATTGCCTGCAGCTGTGCTTCGCTGGTATACACATCCTGCTTCATATTCCTATATATTCCTTATTTATTTATTGGCAGGCTTATATTCCGGCTGATTCATATCCTTTAAGGTTTGCGCATCCGTGGTCTGCGTACCGGTTACCGTTACAGAAATACCGGATAGCGTGTCACCTGGATTCGTCTGTCCGTCATCTTTAATAGCGCCACCACTGCCGATTGCCGTATCCAGTGCATCATTGCTTCCAGCTGTATCCTTCCAATAGAAGCCAAGCTTATAGGTGCTGTCTTTTTTATCATTAGCGGCAAATTCACCGAGCTTCTCTAATTCAATCGTTGTGCTGCCATCTGCTCTTGTTCCACTTGCCAATGCGACATTCTTATCACCATCCACGCGATATAACGTGCAGACAAGATCCGGCAGTGCCGCTGCATTTTTCAAATCCACCTTCAGCTTCAAATCCATCGGAACCTCAGTAACGATATTATCCTTATGATTCGTCACCTGGAAATCCCAGAATTCTTCGTTTCCCGGAGCCAGCTGTATGTTTATATCATTTGTTGCTGTAGAGTTTATATAAAACTTTTTCGCGCTGACCATATCATCCGTTTTTCCGGCCAGTGTATCTGCATGTGTGTAAACGGCCATGGTTCCCGCAACCATAGACGTAGCGATTGTCAGTGCTAAAGCACCCATAAATAACGTTTTTTTCATTTGTCTCTTTCCTCTCTTTACCTAATCTGCAACAGTGCTGTGATGACTCACTGCCGCATGCATCACAAGGTTTCCCCTGTTATGGCTCTGCCAATGGTATATACCATTTGGTCTATACCATATGATACTAGGCATTTGAATTATTTGCAAGCGTTTTCTTTCCCTTTTTTGGAAAAATTTTCATTTCATTTAAAGGTTGAAATTTTATACAGAATTCGTGTACAAATTCCTGTTATTTATTCATACATCCTTAACAAATCTGAAAAATCGTTTATAAACATTACAGCAGCTATGCCGTATCCTCGCTGAAAAAAATGCGGAGGATTTCGCTATACCATATAAGGATAGCATAGTGAAAACAGAGAAAAAGCATTTGGTTACTGCACCCTACTACATGCAAAATAGGAGATAGAGGAAAGAAAAAATTAAGTTGCATTCTCATGAAAGTATAGTATACTAATAACAGTTATTATGTTTCAGGGAGGGACATGAGGAATATAGTAATGAGCGCCAGGACCTACGTGGTTGACGAGGATAACAGTTATCGAAAGATTCGGCGGGTACTGTTACGGTTGCGTGTGGATCGAAAGATTTCAGACAAAGGCAAGATCATACTGCTACAAAACTGATTTCATCACACATTTATATATCATAGCAACAAGACTTATCACTCTTTTTATCATGCTTTATCAATTTTCAGTATGCTTATTGTAATGCATACATGCACAAACATATTTTTTTCGTATGCTTTTTTATCATAGAATTAGAACAATAACGAAAATGGAGGACAATTTATGTGTGGAATCATTGGCTATGCGGGATTATGCAATATCTCAAATAGTGTTTTAATTGAGGGCCTAGAGGCTCTGGAGTATCGAGGCTATGACTCTGCGGGAGTCGCTGTTGTACAGGATGGTGAGGTTCAGGTCGTTAAGGCAAAGGGGAAGGTCAGCTTTCTGAAGGAAAAAATGGAGGCTGTTCATATAGCCAGCGGTTCGCTAGGAATTGCGCATACACGCTGGGCAACGCATGGAGAGCCGAGTGAACGCAATTCTCACCCGCATCAAAGCGGCAGTACCACCCTTGTTCACAACGGTATTATTGAGAACTATAATGAGCTGAAAAAAGAACTGGAAAATGCAGGCTATACATTCCAGAGTGACACTGACAGTGAAATTGCCTGTGCCTATATTGATTACTGTTATTTTTTGAAGAAGGATAAGCAGCAGGCTCTGGCATGTGCGTATCGTCACTTCCGCGGCTCCTTTGCCTTTGCCATTATCTTTGCGGATGAAACAGATGCCATTTATGCCATGCGCAAGAACTCACCGCTAGTGCTGGGGGTTGCAAGTGACAAGGCATTCCTCGCAAGTGATATTTCCGCATTTCTGAAGTACACAAACAAATATCTGCTTCTGGAGCATGAAGAAATTGCACGCTGCAGCAGTGAAGGCATTGTCATCAAGACCTTACAGGGAGATTTTGTAAAACGCGATATTCTTGTGACAAATCTGGATATCAGAGATATTCAGAAGGATGGCTATGAGCATTTCATGCTGAAGGAAATTCATGAGGAGCCGGAGGTCGTTAAGAAAACGATAGATTCTCTCATGCAGGTGGATATGAAGGATCTGCTGAATACCATGCCGAATCTGGCAAAGTACAACGATATTCACATCGTTGCCTGCGGAAGTGCCATGTATGCGGGGATGATTGCAAAATCTCTGATTGAAACAAAAGCACGGATTCATGTGGACTGTGTATGTGCCAGTGAATATCGCTATGCAAATCCGATTTTCACGGATAAAACGCTTGTTATTCTGGTATCACAATCCGGGGAAACCGCCGATACGATTGCAGCATTGAATCTTGCGAAAGAGCATGGTGTGGATACTCTGGCAATCGTCAATGTTATCGGCTCCACAATCGCAAGAGACGCCAGCTTCGTCATCTATACAAAGGCAGGTCCGGAAATCTGTGTCGCCACAACAAAGGCATATTGTACACAGGTCGCGGTTCTTTCTCTGATTGCCTGCAATCTGGCCTATGTTCACGGTAATATTGATGAAGAGGAGGCCGCACGCATTACGAAGGAATTAAAGGATTTGCCGCAGCATATGCAGAAGCTGATAGATTCTGATCAATACAAGGCATTCGCAAAAAAAATATACGAGCACAACGATGTCTTCTTCATCGGTCGCGGATTGGATTACTCGCTATCCATGGAGGGTAGTCTGAAGCTGAAGGAAATTTCCTATATCCATTCCGAGGCCTATGCTGCCGGTGAATTGAAGCATGGTACCATCTCCTTAATTGAAAAGGGAACTCCGGTCATTGCACTTGCAACGGATGAGGATTTATATGAGAAAACAATCAGCAATATCAAGGAGGTTAAAGCACGGGGGGCTTATGTCGTGCTGTTGATCAGCGATGACCTTGATATCGCTTCGGATTATTATGATGATGTGCTGGTGGTACCGAAGGTGGATAAGTTGATTCAGGGAATCCTGACGGTGATTCCATTACAGCTGATGGCCTATGAAATTGCCAGTCTGCGTGGATGTGAAATCGATCAGCCGCGTAATCTGGCTAAGTCTGTCACGGTAGAATAAGGTATTTAACGTGTGATGTGCGTTTACATTCAATTTCCTGATACTACACACACTTTCGCACATCTGCGGTTAAATATAGAAAAGAGGGCATGGAAAATGCCCTTTTTGTGTGCAAGGTATGACGAAGCTTCCTTTTTTTTATATTCCCATATGCAAAGTATGAGAAGGCTTCTCTTTTTTCCATATTCCCAAAGGATAGGAAATTGATATTTCAATTATTCGTCGGATTATGAAACCTGTTTAGACTTCCGTCTCCGCTTACAACGAAAAGGGACCATAACGCTGATTTCCGCTACGATCCCTTTTTTAGAAACAAAATACGCATATTTCATAATCAGCTTCCGGAAATACGCCAATCCTATGACCGCCATTTTCCTTATATAAGCTCTGTAATACTCATTTCCGTTCCAGCAATCCAGATAAACTGGCTGTTCATAGCTTTTCAGCCAGGTACAGATTGCTTGCCTTTCCTATACCCTTCCCTGATAATCGGGATGCATAGCAATACGGTAAGCATACGCTGCATTTGTTTTATACGGTTTTATACAGAAGGAAGCAACCACTGTATAATCTGCCAAAAGCACATAAGTACATAAAAGCTCCCGGCGGATGTCACATTCCTATAGGTCCATTGCCGGAATCCCTTTGCAGGTAAGGCATCCTTTCAGCAAGGCTGTTATGTCCGTTGCATGCTCTGGTGATGCCTTTTCAAGCTGTAGCTTCCTTTAGCCAAGGCCGGTGATCATGCTTGCCACTTTGACGAATACATCCAAAATAGCCTCTCTGGCATGAATCAGCGGTCCATCCAGTACCCCAGTCATTAACAGGAAAATCATGATGAAGGATAGATACATTTCATATTGCATCAGCTTGAAATAAGTTTCTTCCTTTAGGATACCCATCAGTATTTTGGAGCCATCCAGCGGCGGTATCGGTATTAGATTGAAAATACCAAGGCCGACATTGATGGAAGCGGTAGTACCGATTACCTGAAACAGATAATAGGTAAACCCGTTTTTATACAGCAAACCAAAGCGAATGAACAGCATATACAGTATGACCATCAGAAAGCCGACAATGAAATTCATCAGCGGACCTGCCATTGCCGTCCAGATCATACCATCCTTTTTGTTACGGTAGAAATAGGGATCAACCTGTACCGGCTTCGCCCATCCAAAGCCAAAGAAAATCAGAGACAGGGTACCAAACGGATCCAGATGCTTGAGGGGATTTAAGGTAAGTCTGCCGCGTTCCTTCTGGGAGATATCACCCAGCTTATAGGAAACAAATGCATGTGCGAATTCATGCACGGAAAGTGCAATCGCAACAGCAGGCAGTATATAGATTAGATCAGCAAAAAAACCACGAATATCCATAAACATTCCTCCAATAGAATAGTGTTAGTATATCATATTTTGAAGGAATTACAAGTTTCATAAATGTCACCCAAGCAGGTCAGCAGGGAGTTTTATCAGCTGCATAAACCGTCTTGTCCCACATTTTTTACCTGAAATGGGATTCCTGTCATAGGAATCCCTGTTTCTGTTTACATCTGATCGATATTCCTCTTGCAGCCAAGATATGCCATCACATAATAACAGCCGTAAACGACAAGGAAGAACAGCATACTTCCACCCAGATAAATATACATATCCGCACTGGCATATGTCATCTCGAATAGCTCATCCAGCATGCGGATAATCGGTAGCAGATACACGATTGGAAGCACCAGCGGAATGATGAAATAAACCGCAATCTGCTTAGCCAGCAATGCATGCAGCTGTCTTTGATTCACCCCCATTTTATGCAGCATTGCATAGGAATACCGCTGCCGGTGAGCATCGGAAAGCTGCTGCACTGCGAGTATGGTTGCACTGATACAGATGAAGATAAACGACAGATAAAACAAAGAGAAGCAGATACTGACAAAACCCACAGCATTTTCCTCAAACCATTTCGCCTTCACACGATAAGAGGCATAGCTGTAATAGCTGTCCCCCACCTGCTCCTTGTTATCGTCAAAAAACTGATTGACCGTATCCTGATACCAGGACACCTCAGTCTCAGGATTGGTATTCGCCACCCATTCTCGAAAATACGGCTTGGCTTGCTTGACATACGCATCTGCAACGACAAGATAATAGCCGCTGTTCTGTGTCTGCCCATATTCCGTATCATCCACATCACGTAGCTGCAGACGCTTCCCCTGCAGATTCAGAGTATGCTGTGCACCATATTCCTGCAGGATATCCTTGATATCTGCTGCGCAGACTATCATATACTCATCAGCCCCCAGCGTTACGGCTGGTAATCCTTTCAAGGAGCGAAGCTTATTAAAATCGCTTTGCTTCATATAAACCGAATGCTTTTCATCCTCGGTAAAATAGCTTTTCCCCTTTACTACAGAATAGAAGTCATCACGTTCCTCACGCTGATAGTAGCGGATATCCGCTGACTGATACGAAATCTTATGTTCCTGCAAATAGCCTTCAATTGATTTCATATTGAGCTTCGTGCTGCTGCTTGCCATGATATCAAATGGTACAAAGCGTGCATTACTCAGCTCCTTCACCTCATTGAATTTCAATGCAATGCACAGAAAGAGCAAGGTCAGCAGAGTCAGTAAAGACAGTGTAGCAAGCACGGTTCGATTGGAGCGCAAGCGGCCTGCAATCTGTCCGTACAGATACATGCAGTTTCCCTTATATTTCATTTTTCTATGCCGGTCCAGAAAAATCCCAAGCACTGCCGATATGCCATAAAAGAACAGATAGATGGATACGACAATAGCAAATACTCCCAGCATGAGCAGCATAGAATCTAAGCTCTGGCCGTTTATCATACTTCTCAGATACTGCTGTGTCATATACAATCCGGCTACTGCCAGAAGGATAGCTGCCAGGAAGTAGAATACGGATAAACGAGAGCCCTTCGCTGTTTTCTCATTCCTGCTCGCATTATACAGCATGGTATGAATGCTCTGCTTTTTTAAAGCGATTCCTTCCCTGATCAGCTCCAGCAGGTAGATACTCAGAAAGCAGAGAAATGCAGCACCACATGCGTTCCAGGAGAAGGAGAGCTGAAATGCATATTCATAATCAAAAATATTCAGCAGCATAGCGTGCAGTAATTCATAGACGAAGATACCGAGCACACAGCCGATCAAAAATCCGACAGCCCCAAGAGCCAGCTGTTCAAACAGAAACATGCGGCTGACCTGTGAGCGTTTCATTCCCAGCAGCAGATACATTCCGAATTCTCGGCTTCGCTTCTGCAAAATAAAATTCGATATATAATAAATCAGCCAGGCAATAATCAGCGTTACCAGAACACTGACCATAATCATAACACTTTTGATATTGTCATAGGTCGTTACCAGATCCTGCATTTCACCGGAAAAGGCAATCGCAAAAAACGCATAGAGCAGTGTCATCGTAATCGTCACTGTAAATACATAAATACTGTATTCCTTGAGACTGCGTTTCAGATTGCGAAGTGCAAGTTTAGCGTACAGCATGCACATCACCACCCAGCAGCTGCATTACATCCAGTATTTTCTGAAAGAATGCCTTTCTTGTCAGGGAGCCGCGATAGATCTCATTAAAGATAGTTCCATCCTTCAAAAACAGAACACGCTTTGCATAGGATGCTGAAAATGCGTCATGCGTAACCATCAGAATCGTTGCCTGAAGCTCTGTATTCATTCTTTGAAACTGTTCCATAAGCAGGTAGGAGGAATGGGAATCCAGCGCTCCCGTTGGCTCATCTGCCAGAATCAGACTCGGATCATGAATCATCGCCCTTGCACAGGCGCACCGCTGACGCTGACCGCCGCTTACCTGATACGGATATTTTTCCAGAATATCCTGAATCTGGAGAATTTCTGCCAATGCGTTTATCTGTTCGTCAATCTGGCCCGCCCTTTTCTTTAAAAGTGTCAATGGCAATGCGATATTTTCCTGCAGGGTCAAAGTATCCAGAAGATTAAAATCCTGAAAAATAAACCCCAGCTCCCGTTTCCGAAATTCTGCCAGCTCGTTTTCCCGCAGCTCACAAATACTGCTTCCGTTGATCTCTATATCTCCTGCACTTACAGTATCGATGGTGGAAATGACATTCAGCAGGGTGGTTTTCCCACTGCCGCTCGCCCCCATAACCGCTGTAAACTCCTGTTTTTCAACTGCAAAGGATATATCATTCAAGGCTTTTGTGATATTCCCCTGATTTCCATAATATTTTTCCACGTGGGAAACTGTAACAACACGCATATACTTCACGTCCTCTCTACCTGAAGTATACAGAAGAAGGCCGGATAAGTGTAGGAGATTTCCTTACGAGAAGATGACAGTTCTGTAACTTTACACATGATGAAACTCCAGGCACATGGCGGTTCCCTCGCCATCAGAATCCGCATGCAGACCGATTTGCAGGGATGTACAGAGCTTTTTGCATAAATACAGACCAATGCCTGTGGAATGCGAATGAACCAGTCTTCCGTTATCTCCAGTAAAGCCCTTATCAAAAATCCTAGGTAAATCATGCGGAGGGATACCGATACCGTTATCCCGTACAATCAGACGTACACACTGCGGTTCCCTTTGTATTTCAAGACACAGAAGCGCACCATCCTTTCGCTTATATTTCACCGCATTTTCAATCAGCTGATTCAATAGGAAAATCAGCCATTTTTCATCTGCATACACCATTGCATCCTCCTCTGGAAAACGAATGGATATTGCTGCCTGTGTACAAAGATACTTGCATTGCAGCAGGGCTTCCTGAATGCAGGAAGACAGCGATATCTGCTGGATCCGAAAATCCTTTTCCACGGATTCACTTCTTGCATAAAACAATGCCTGCTCCACATAATGCTCCACCCGCTCCAGCTGCTGAAACAGCTGCCGCTTTCGATCCCCCTGCTGATTCTCAATGGACAGCTTCATCGCTGCAATCGGTGTTTTAATCTCATGAACCCACTGCTCGACATATTCCTGATATTCCCTTCGCGAGCGCTGTACTGTGCTGATTTCCTCCAGCATTGCCTTGTTTCCCAGATAGAGCAGCCAGCGGTAAAAGCCCTCCTCATGACTTGCTTTCTTTGGCAGCACCTCATGCATGAGATAGCGCTTCTCCATTGATTCAATGCTTGCACACAGCTCTTTTCTGCGTCTGTTTTTGCGAAGATAGTCCTGTGAGAAATAAGCAGAGAAAAACAACAGCCACATACCGCTCAGCAAGGCAGCCAGCCCTGCGGACAGCCCCAGAGAAACCAGCAGTACACACTGCAGCAGTGAAATCAGAAGAATCGCAGCCATGAGAATTCCATGATCCTCCAGATATTCATGTAGCTTCATATCTGATACCCCTGCCGATGGCGGGTCACAATGAAATCCTCCACTCCCAGCTCACGCAGTTTATTGCGGATTCTGGTGACGTTGACACTGAGTGCATTGTCATCAATAAACAGCTTATTATCCCATAGGTAGTCAATCAAATCCTCTCGCGGAATGATTTCCCCTTTATGCTGAAACATATAATGCAGAATTTTCACCTCATTCTTTGTCAGCTCTCTTGCGTTATTTTGATAGCCTACCCGACTCATAGCAACATCCAATGTAACACCATTGTGTGTCAGATTCTGATCCTTCCATTCGTAGGAACGCTTCAGCAGTGCCGCAATACGGGCAAGAAGAATACTGGTATTGTATGGCTTGGTAATAAAATCATCCCCGCCCATCTGCATACTGCACAGCTCATCCATATCGGTATTCCGGCTTGTCACAAATATGATGGGAACCTTGGAAAAGCTTCGCAGCTGTGAACAAATGGTAAAGCCATCCATCTGCGGCAGATTGATATCCAGCAGAATAATGTGGGGATCGAGTGTTTTCACAAGCTCTTTGATATCCTCCTGCAGATTCCAGCATACCGCTTCATATCCCTGTTTCTCCAGCAGCATCTGCAGCTCCTTGCAGATCGCCTCATCATCCTCTATAATTAAAATCGTATACATATCCAAAGCCCTCTCTTTTCTGCTTCATTATACAATAGCCGGAAGGGAAAAGAAAAGATGACCGTCGTCATCTTTCAATACTGTAAGAACTAAGCATCCCCATAGGCCTTGTTCACCAATAGGTGAATCCCACTGTATATGACGGAAATCATCGTCCAGATACAGGTGGATACCAATGCCCCAAACGTATCCAGATATACATCACTCATGGAAGACGTTCGTCCGGTGAATTTCTGATGATATTCATCACCGAATGCAAAACAGAAGCAGATACCGACGGTAAACAGAAACCGCCAGAATTTGTTTACTCCCAGAATTGCCAAGGTGATATAGACGCCGGCTGCCAACGTAAAGTATATGGAGAAGTGAGCCAGCTTTCTGACATTGGCATTCCAGTCACTGCCATAGGGAGAATGCAGAATGACGAAGTACTTGATGCGTTCGCTTAATGCAATCCCCTCTTCTGTGGTTTCCAGCTTTGTATTCACCTGTTCCTTGATTTTTTCCGTTACCACTTCACTTCGTGCATTGGACAGCTGTCCATCCTCTGCCGATAACGAGTAGATTGCAAACATGACGGACCCGCAGACACCCATAAAAATCAATGCACAGAGAATGCGGATTCCCATATTCTTTTTCTTCTTCATACGCTCACCACCTTGTTGCCTTATTGTAAAACAAAATAGGTGCATACGCAAGACATGTAGTTAAATATAACAAAAATTTAAGATATCCTACGCATACGATATCGAAAAGATGTGCGCTTTTCTATCATTTCAGAATGAGACAGCTGCATTTGGCATTTAACCACGAACACTTCCTTCATATGGAAGTATGCTGCTTTTAAGATGCCCTCCCTTATACAGCTGGTGATGCCGGGAATCGTTGTAATGCTATCGTTCTGGCTGTTTACCTATATCGAAGCACGCAAAATTAAGAAAGTGAATCCCATCATTCCGATTCATGAATAACATTGCATTGCATATTCATCCCACTATACTCATTTAAGCAGCATAATAACAGCAAGAATCGGTTGGAATGCTAATATCTGATTCCTAGCCGCCTGCATATACCATAAGAAAAAACGTAGAGCACAGTAAAAAATACGTCCATTATGATATCGGACGTATTTTTTTAGTATATGTATTTACAAATAGAGTCTACCTGTAAATTACTTTGTTTTCTCAATGATTTCGATGAAGCTGTCTGCTTTCAGACTAGCCCCGCCAATCAGAGCACCATCGATATCCGGCTGAGCCATGTATTCAACGATGTTGTTAGGCTTTACAGATCCACCATACTGAACACGAACATTTTCAGCAGCCTCGTCACCATACATAACACGTACCTGATCACGAACGATACGGCAGCAGTTTTCTGCAATTTCCACTGAAGCGCTCTTTCCTGTTCCGATTGCCCAGATTGGCTCATAAGCGATTACCATGTTTCCAACACATTTTGGACACATATCCGCAAGAGAACCAGTTAACTGATCACGAATAACTTTCTCAGAATCTCCAGCATCATACTGAGCTTCTGTTTCACCAATACACAGAATTGGTGTAATTCCGGCATCGATCAGACGTTTTGCCTTTTTGTTTACTGTCTCATCTGTGTCATTGAACATTTCACGACGCTCAGAGTGTCCGATGATACAGTGTGTAACACCAACCTCCTGCAGCATAGGTACAGAAATTTCACCAGTGAAGGCACCACTGTCTTCCCAGTGGCAGTTTTCTGCAGCGATTACCAGATTTTTCGCACCTGCAACAGCAGCAGACAGTGCAGTGTAAGGAGCACCAATACCGAATACAGCATTTTCACTTGCTGCTGCAGCATCTACAGCTTCCATGAATCCCTTTGTTTCCTTCATGGTTTTGTTCATTTTCCAGTTTCCAACAATAATTGGTTTTCTCATGTCTCGTTCTCCTATTTTCGTTTTTTATTATTTATCTGCGATTACAGCGATTCCAGGCAGTACCTTGCCTTCCATGTATTCCAGGGAAGCTCCGCCACCAGTGGAAATGTGAGAGAATTTTTCTGCGAATCCAAGCTGGATTGCAGCAGCAGCACTATCTCCGCCACCGATAACAGTCGTAGCTCCTGGCAGCTCAGAAATAGCAGTACATACTTCCAGCGTACCCTTTGCAAACGGTGCCATTTCAAATACACCCATTGGGCCGTTCCATACAACGGTTTTTGCACCCGCAAGTGCTTCCTTGTACAGCTCGATAGATTTCGGACCGATATCCAGACCCATGTAGTCTGCTGGAATGCTGTCATTGTCAGCAATTACCGTGTTTGCATCCTCTGCAAATTTATCAGCACATACGTGATCAACAGGCAGAATCAGCTTGCCCTCTGCTTTTTCGATGTATTCCTTAGCAAGCTCTACCTTGTCTTCTTCTACAAGTGACTTACCAACATTGCAGCCCATAGCCTTCAGGAAGGTGTAGGCCATACCGCCACCGATCAGGACCTTGTCAGCCTTTTTCAGCAGGTTGTCTACAACAGCAATCTTATCGGATACCTTTGCACCACCGATGATTGCAACAAATGGACGCTCTGGAGTATCCACAGCAGCACCCAGCATCTTCACTTCTTTTTCTACCAGGAAGCCTAACGCATTTGGCAGAATAGATGCGATACCTGCAGTAGAAGCGTGTGCACGGTGTACACTACCGAATGCATCCTCTACGAACAAATCACCCAGCTTAGCCCAGTAAGCAGCCAGCTCCGGATCATTTTTGCTTTCGCCTTTTTCATAACGAGTATTCTGCATTACGACGATTTCTCCGTCATGCAGTGCAGCAACTGCGTTTTCCAGTTCTTCACCACGTGTAACCGGAACGAATGTAACCTTCGTATCAACCAGCTCATTCAGACGCTCAGCAACACAGTGCAGATCGTTCTTTGCCTTATCTTCCTCAGTCTTAACCTTTCCAAGGTGGGACATCAGGATAATCTTCGCGTTGTTTTCCACTAAATATTTGATGGTTGGCAGAGCCTGAATAATACGGTTGTCGTTTGTAATCTTGCCATCTTTTCTAGGAACGTTGAAATCGCAGCGTACGATGACACGTTTTCCAGCAACATCTAAATCTTTTACAGTTCTTTTGGCCATAGTAAAATTCCTCCTTATGTATCGGCTTTATTATACCACCAAGAGCCTTTTTCGTAAACGAAATTTCACTTTTTGCGAAAAAAATCACAATTCTAAAGGATTCGATGAGAAACTGATAGAACCTGTTGTTTTCCGTGTTTTTCATACAGCATTTATAGTATAATGAGAATACAGGCTACAACAGCAAGGGAGTATGACATGAATACGATAAAAGAAACCATGCAGGATCTCATGGATATCATAAAAAGGTCCAAAAACTTTGATATGGAACAGGAGTATCAGTGCTCCGTAAAGCTTTTGAATCTGGGAAACCAGCAGCAGGACCGCTATGCCCAGGCGTTCGCGCACGCCTATCTTGCGGATTACTATATTCTTACCAGACAGCAGGATATCTGTCTGCAGCACCTGCATGAGGCGATTTCCTGTTCTCAAGAGCACCATTATGATGAGCTTTTGCTCATGTGCTATACGATTGCAGGATTGTATTACAACTCTCACTTCGATGAAATCAGCGCTGTTCAATATTATATGAATGCCTATCATATTGCATTGGAGCAGAATAATCTGCACGAGCAGATGGTGATTCTCAATAATCTCTGCGTCCTGTTTATGCAGAAAAACGATACAGCGGAAGCACTGCGCTATATCCGCAATGCCTATGAGGTATTCCTGAAACAGCAGACGCCTCTGATCGATCATGCACAGCTGATTGTCATTCTCAATCTGGTGGAGCTCTACATTCAAAACGATCAGTTAAATGAGGCTGTAAACATCTTCGACACCTATGCTTCGCAGCTGCATGAGGAGCATGCAGAGGGACTACGGCTGCATGTGATACTGCTTTGTGAGCTGTATCTTGCGGATGCCTTTCACCGAGGTGACGAGATACAGAAAATTGCGGATTACTTCGCAGCTGCCAATCTGCACCATCATCTAAACCGCAGCATGTATTTTTCTTTCTATAATGATATCTTCGACATCCTGCTGAAAATAAAGGATAAGAAGCGCTGTGAGCAGTTTCTGCAATATATGGGAGAAATCTGTCTGGAGGATGATATTGAGCAGCAGCTTCAGCTGCATCTTAGCTGGATCAATTTCGCTGAGGTGTTCCATATGGAGGATACGCTCATCAATTCCTATAAACAGTATTACCTGCTGCAGAAAATGGTGGTGGATGTCACCAATAAAACAAAGGCGGAAAGCATGAAGGAAAAGATCCTGATGGAGCATATGCTGGAGGAACAGGAGCGCATCGTTCAGGAGAAGAATGTTCTGGAGGCACGTGTGAAAATCGATGGCCTTACCGGTTTGTTTAATCGCAGCTACTTCAACACGCTGTGCGATATCATGCAGAAAAATCCCGATGTCAATGCAATCGGAATCATCCTGGTCGATGTGGATTATTTCAAGGAATTCAATGACCTGTATGGGCATTACAAGGGAGATGAGCTTTTGCGCAGGGTTGCCCTGTGTCTGGATGAAAACGGTGATTCCCGCTTCTTTGCGGCACGCTATGGCGGTGATGAATTCATCTGTCTGTGTGTCAATACAGGAAAGGATGAAATCGAAGGTTATCTGACAAAGGTCTATGAGGATTTAAAGCTGGCTCACATCGAGCATGCCACCTCTCCTGTTTCTTCCCTGGCTACGATATCCATCGGATATTCTCTGTTCGATAATGATGAAGACTTTGATTTGGAAACCTCGATCACCATGGCAGATACCGCACTGTATCAGGCAAAGAACAGCGGAAGAAACAGACACAGCTGCTGTTCTTGAAGCTTGTAAGAATAACCGCCGCATGTATGGCGGTTTTTTACAATACAGATAGCACTGCTTGTTATATAATTTCGAGTTTTACACTTGTAACGATGAAAGAAGGCCCTAAGCCCTTTAGATAAAGGACTTAAGACCTTCTTTTGCTATTCATTCAGTTTCGTACTTTTTCTTGAATTTACTACTCGTGAAAA
>NZ_JANGCA010000067.1:0-17508 GCF_024463855.1 Clostridium sp. DFI.1.208
GCATTACCGACTGCGACTGTTATACAGTGATATCAAGGATATGAAGGAAACGACGCTGGATTTTGAATTTGGAGCGAAGTGCAGCCATAAGGAAGCGATGTATGAAATGAGTGGAACCAATGACATCGTATATCTGTTGCAGTGTGAGCAGGCGCATGTGAGCATACCGGTGTATATCGGGATCGGAGTACCTGCGAGCTGGGATCATGCATACGGAGTGTATCAGTTTTCGGTAGAGCAGCGGGATCTGGTCTACGTCCGAAAGGATCTGCAGATCGACGAGGAGAACATCATCGAGGTGAGGATGGCACCGGGAAAGGACTATGTGTTTTCACAGCGTAGTCTGCCGGTGGAGGAGAAGAGTCTGAACACGTGGGTGAGCGGACTGGTCGGCGGAAGCCGAAGGGTGGATCAGAAGCTGGCGCTGGGAAGCACGGCGATGTTTGCGGCAGCGGGATTCCTCGGAGTGAGTCTGGTCGGCGGCCTGTATTTGAAAAAGAGCGGAAAGGGAAGCAGGGTAAGGAAGAGACGTAAGGAGAGTTGAAGGTATGTGTGTAAGAAGATATGAGGACAACTGGGGAGAGCTGAAGGGGAAGCTGATGGAGAAGGATGTGCTGGAGGTGCTGTCGCTGAGTGCGTTCTGCAGGGATGAGCAGGATCTGGAGGAGAAGCTGCGCTACTGTGGGGAAAAGGATATCCGTCTACAGGTGAAGGATGCGCGGATATCCCCGGATGTATATCTGGACATCCTGTATCTGATGAAGCGAGAGGAACGAAAGAAACGGGAGGAGCTGAAGAAGGCGCAGTATAAGGGGATCGTGAAGGCACTGGAGAAGAAGAAAGAGGGAGCGGGGAGCTATGGAAGACCGCGTGCGAGTCTTCCGGAGGACTTCAAGGAACAGGTGGAATACTGTCAGAAGAACCATATCCCGCTGGAGACCTACCGCAGAAGAACCTCACTGAAAAAGGCGACCTTCTATAAATATGTGAAGTCTATCGACGGAGAGTCAAATTAAGTATTTTTTAATAATAAGAAATTGTTACTAAACGCAAATAATACCTCTTATTTAGGGGTATTTTTTTGTGAATTATAATTCCGTAAATGTGATATTATACAGACAGCGGATGCCATGACACATGAAAAAAAGAAGCAGCTGAGCCGCTTCTTACAGTAACCTACTGTAGTGAATGTTTGTCTGTCTACGTTATATTTATAACACTTTCGTCACATGATGTAAAGGATTTTCAGGCTATTTTATGTCATATTATGTTTAAATCCTTACATTTTGTGCGGATTTGTTTTTCCTTCCAGATCAGCGCGTTGATTCTTTATCTGAATATTATATGGAACAATACGGTGCCCTTTTATAAAAGGTGTTTTCGTCATGGCTTCCATTTTACAGATGGAGGGTCTTTTTTTGTCTATCGAAAGGATGGTTTAACTATGTCAAAACGTATTATCGATCCAGCTGAGCTGGCTGCATTGGAAAGTAATGAGAAACCCTTTTTCTATGATCCGACGCTAGAGGAATGGCTGCTGTTCTGGCTGGAGAGCTTTATTTTGCCGCAATGCAGACCCTCTACCTGTATGAATTTCCGCTCTTATATCCTGTCGCATATCTGCCCGCTGCTGGGTGATTATCATTTAAAGGAATTGAGGACGGTAATGATTCAGTATTTCGTAAACCACCAGCTTACCAAAGGAAGACTTGATCAAAATGGCGGGTTATCAAGGAAGACGGTATCTGAGCAGTTTCAGGTTCTCAGCAGAGCCCTGCGAAAAGCTGTGACTATGGGCTATCTGGAATACGATCCGTGTCAGGCTGTTGTCCTGCCGCAGAAAGAGCAAAAGGCGCAAAGGACGCTGACGGTTGAGGAGCAGCAGTCTATAAGCGAGGTCGTTGATCCGACATGGAAGGAAAATTCTCTATTGCCGGTGTTACTTGGAGAATATGCAGGACTGCGAATCGGAGAAATCGCCGGTCTTCAGGTAGGGGATATCGACCTGGAGCATCGAAAAATCCATATTCAGCGATCCTTGAACAGATTTCCGATAACGGATGCACAGGGAAACCTGCATAGCAAGCTTATCTATGGAAAAACAAAAAACGGAAAAGAACGTTTTGTTCCTATGAACGATGATCTGTACAGGGCTTTATATACCTACCTGACCACCATGCCATCCATGCATAAAAGAAAAAAGGCACCACTCTTTATAAATACCAGAGGGAATCCCATGGAACCGAAGATGATTCGTTTTTATTTCAATCGATGTATGAGGGAATTATCGATAACGGATATCCATTTTCACAGTCTGCGGCATACCTTTGCGACGAGAGCCATGGAAGCACAGATGAGTCTGAAGGTGTGCAGTCAGATACTGGGACATTCCTCGACACAGATCACAGCTGATGTTTACACACATGTGAGTGACTTTCAAATGTCGAGAGAAATAAAAAAACTGAATATGGCACAGCTCAGAGAGCTATATGCATAAACAGCCGATTACCTACAGTAGGTTACTGTAGGCGTAGAGATAGTACCATGAAAAGCTAGATTTGACAATATATAAAAAGACAGGATTTGTGGAAATTAATGGGAAGTGCAAAACCTGTCAGGAAGCTGATCAGTGAGCGTAGCGTATCAAGCATTGAAAAAGGAAGAGGGATATGGATGTTTAAAAAATTATTGGCAGTCTTGAGTCTGTGTCTGGTGATGAGTGGCTGCGGCGATTCGGATATGCTGTTGACGAAAGAGGATGTTCAGCTGGATCAGATCAGGCTGAAGGAGCTGGAGCGAAAGATCGGGGAGAAGAGCACCTTCATCCTCATGGTCTCCCAGAATTCCTGCAGCGACTGTTCGCTGATGGAACGAACCATCCTCCCTTTTTCCCGTACCCATGAGGACATCGATATCGTGGAGCTGAAGCTGGATGAACAGGGAGAGAAGATTTCCGATACCGATCAGGCATTCCGGGATATCCAGAAGCTCATCCCTGCCTTCAGCGGAAGCACGCCGCAGTTCTTCTATTTCAAGGATGGAAAGATGAAGAAAACAGAGCAGGGTGTGATGAGTGAGCTCGCATGGCAGAATTACATGATCGACTGTGAGCTGCTCAGTGGAGAGAAGCTGAAGGAGGCGGAAGCGTCCTATCAACTGACACTGGGAGAGTATCTGCAGGATACGAGCATAACAGCTATCGGAAAGAAGCTGAAAAACAAAGAAAGCTTCTATCTGTATCATGCCAGAGAGGATCGCTACAATGCATCCTTTTCCAAGAAGCTGCGAGCATATAGCGACAAAGAAAAGACGAAGGTGTTCGTATTGAATACCTCCCGGATCGTACAGCCGGAAGGTGATAAAGAGAAGAAGGTGATGGATGAGGGGATGAGCATCATCAATGAGACGATGAGCCTCAGCCTTTCTCCAAGCGTTTACTATATCAAGGATGGCGAAGTCAGAGCAGTATTGAAGGACAATGCAACAGAGAAGGAGATAGCCGCATGGTTTGCGAAGAATCCACAAGGGAATTGAGGAAGAAGCAGGAACAGCTGAAAAGCAGGACGCTCTGGCTACAGGAGATGAAGCAGGCGATCATCAAAAAGACGAGACTGTGCATGCTCATCATGGCAGGGATCTTCTTCCTGCTCATCCTGATCCAAAGCGGATTGTATGTGTGTGTACCGCAGCGATATCAAGGCAGTATCCTGCATATGGTCCAGTGGGGGAAATGGGGACTGCTCGCAGGAGAGGTCATCATCTATGCAGTATTGAAGGACAGTGAGATGGAAGGAGTGTAAGGGAATGAAGAAAAAGATACCGATGGGAAGGCTGGAGAAGCTCGTGATCCTGGTCATGGTGGTCACCCTGGCAGTGAGCATCCTTCCACAGCTGGATATCCAGCAGCTGTTTGCTGAGGATCCTGCGACAGTGACACTGGAATTGAAGGAAGGCAATGTGAGTAGACCGCTGAGCATCACCACGACAGATACGAAGGCAGTGGAAGCGGTACTGTTGAAGGATGGTGCGGAGATGGAACGCAAGATATTGCATACGAATACACCGGCACAGTTCGATATCCTTCAAAACGGGACGTATGTGATCCGTAGCATCGATGTGCAGGGAAGCGTGCTAGAGGAGCATGAGCAGGTGGTGGAAGGACTGGCCGACCTGTATGTGGAAAAGACAGGGCAGGGAGGATTGACCTTGTATGGACGAATGGAAAACACGGATCATATATCAGTTACCTTCAAGGAAAAGAAGGAGCCTGTAAAGGTCGAGAAGCAGGAGAACGGCTTGTATCAGGGAAGCTATACACCGAAGGAGAACGGAAGCTATGTGTTCCAGAGCGAAACAGTAGATAACACACCTCTTGGAACTACAGTATCCTATGAAGAAACAGGTATTGCAGAACAACCAAAGGAAGAACCAAAAAAAGAAGAGCCGCAAGAAGTGAAGGAGATCCACATCACGAATGAACAGGGCCTGAAGGATATCGCCAAAGCACCTGATAAGACGTATATCCTGGACAGTGATATCGCGGTGACCTCTGATTCTATACTGATAGAAAAAGAATTTACAGGAACTCTGGAAGGAAACGGCCATGTGATCAAAGGTTTGAAGCAGCCGTTGTTCACTTCTCTGAAGAAAGCAAATATAAATGATGTAAATCTGAGCAGTATTATCGATACGGATGCAGACACAGCAGCGTTGGCATTGCGTGCAGCTGATACAAAAATCAATGGCGTTGGCATTTTAGCTGTCATTCATTCAAAGCAAACTGCTGCTGGAATGCTGGTGAATAGTACAAATACAAGTATAGAAAGCAGTTATGTGAGCGGGGAAATCACAGGGGAAGCAGGAGCTTCCGGTTTTGTCGTCTCCGGAAATGCAGAAATAAGCAACAGCTATGTAACAGGAATCATCGAAGGCAAGCAATCTGCATATGGATTCGGAAAAGAAAGCAGTATAACGAACTGCTATGCGGCCGTGTATGTGGAAGGCAAGGAAACAGGCAATTTCAATGGAGAGAGCAGTAAGCTGGAAAGCAGCTTCTATGATATCAGCGTGGCATCGAAAGAAGAGCTGCGAGCACAGGAATACACAAGTGAGCAGCTGGTCAGTGGAGATCTGACAATAGACGGATTCCAACAAACAAAGGGGAGCTATCCATCTTCAAAGAAAGAGATCACAGACAAATATAGTGAAGAGGCAAAGAAGCTGAGTGCGCTCAGTACACTGGCAGTCAGTACGCAGACAAGTCTGATGGGACTGACGAAGGATGTGGCACTGCCTTCCTCAACAGGGAAAGAAGCTATCTCATGGAGTGCAGAGGGGAATGTTGGAGTTTCTGGAAATGCCGCGATTGCAAAGGTAACGCGCAGTCTGGATCAGGATACGGAAGGAACGCTGGTCGCAAAAACATCCAGTGGAACGCGTGTGATGAGAGCAGCCTCCGCAAAGCTGTTGGCAGGAGAAGAACCGCAGGCAGGACAGTCGGTGGCAGAGAAGACAACGAGCATCAGCTTCAATATGCAAGCGAATCACTATTATCTGATCACGACGGATGACGGCATGGAAAGTAAACTACCGGCAGATCATAAGGCAGCCATCGCTTCAGGATGGAGAAGATACCTGTGGGATGGAGCAATCAGCTGGGATGGTCTGAACTGGAATACGACCTATTATGTGTATGAGTATGATTTGAAGGGAACCAAGGATGTCATAAAGAAAAAAGTAAAGACAGTAAAAGGACAGATCGGTGGAAGCATCCAGTTGTCGGAAGACATGGCAGCCGGAGCGACCCTGAAAGCAACACTGAAGGAAACCATGACGACGAAAGGAAGCTGGAAATGGGAGAAGGCGGAATCACCGACCAGTACGACATGGACAGAATTATCAAAAGAAACAAGTGCGAAAGAAAACAATATATCAAGCAGCTATGTACTGAAACAGGAAGACAGCAGTAAGTATATCCGTGCAACCTTTACCGCTGCGGATGAAGCATTTGAGGGCAGTATCACAGCGAGCAGTAAGACCGTGGTCAAGGCACCTCTGAGCAAGGTACAGATATACACAGATATGGAGCGAACAAGTATTGCTAAAGATGAGCATATGGTCGTAGACACTAAACTGTATGCATTGGTAGAACCGGGGAATTTTGATTCCGAAGTGGATTACACCTGGCATCATTATAAAGATGATGGTGTAACAATAGATGAAACCATTCAGGGAAGAGGCAGCTTTTATCAATTACAGGGCAAGGATGTCAATGAGAAAATTTGTGTAAAGGCTGTGGCAAAAGGAGAAGGAGGAGCAAGTGGAACCGTCATTAGCAGTGCATTTGGAAAGACTGTAGAAGCAGCTCCGACACCTTCTCCAACCGTAGCTCCGGAATTGGCAGGAACAAATGATGAGGCAGTAGAAGACAGATCAATAACTGTTAGGATGCCGGAATCTTATACAGAGGGAAAGGGGCTGTATCAGTTTTTATTTAAACCGCAAAACGGAACGATTCAAGAATTTGATGTATATGCAAGAGGCAGCAATCCTGTGACAATTACTGGCTTACAAGCAAATACGACGTATCTGATTTATGTACGAGCGATTGGTGAAAATGGACATCTGAATTCAGATTATGATAAGAAAATCTATAAGGAAGTTACAACAAAATTTCCATATGTGAAAGGAACTCTTGAAATAACATCTACAGGCAGTGGCTTTCGTTTTGGTGATACATTAAACGCAACCTTAACCGGATACGATACCGATCAGACGGGGAATTATACCTGGTATCTGGTTAATACCGACGGTAGTCGTGGTAATGCATTAACAAGTTCTACTGAATTTGGTAAAACAATAGGCTTGAAGAAGCCAGAATATATCGGGCATAGATTGGAAATCGTATTAGAGGGGTCTGGAAACTACAGTGGAGAGATAAGTGCACAAAGTGAAATCATCAAGCCTGCCATACAGGCCGCGCCAGTGGAAACGCTGGAATATAATAATTCAAAAACAGATACTACGGTAAAGGTAAACATACCTTCTGAATTACCGGAAGGAGAATTAGTAAACATTGGATACTCAAAGCTGGAAAATGGTGTACCGGAGGAATATCGTCCGCAAGGTGTAAGAGGTGTATATGAGAGCGGTAGATCTGTTGTCATTAGTGGTTTACAGCGAAATACAACGTATTATTTCTTTATGCGATTTCATGAAAATGATCGTCATGAAAAATCTGAATGGTCTGATAACTATATCACTGTTAAAACAAAGCAAACAGATTTCAATGGAGCAATACGTTTTGAATATGGGAATGCAGGGAAGCTAGCACCTACACAAACAGAACGTATCACTGCTAGATTGGATAATATAAATGCTCCAGGAAATGAACCAAATACGAAGGATGGTGCATGGTACTGGTATAAACAAGAACCAGGAAAAGCAGAAGAGGTTATAAATGCTTTCTATCCCGGAACGGATGGATGCTCGACGTATTATGAAATACCAAAGTCAGACGCGCCAGGAACTAGATATCGCGTAGAATTTGAATTTGACAAAGATTTCAAAAAAGAAACAGAAGAAGGGGTACCGATTACTCGCGTTCAAAGCACGTCAGAGTCCTTGCTGGAATATAAACTAAATCCAATGGATAAACCGGATGGAGCTATGCTGAAAGTAGTGGAGAATACAGGAACAGATTCAACGATCACCTTTCGGATGGATGGTACAGAGGGGCTTGTTTATGGTTTTCGTTATAGTCTGGAAGAAAATGTAGAGAGTGCACAATCAGCTGACTATGATGCATATGCAGGAACAAATGTTACTATAAAAGGCTTGGAAAGAAACAAGGTATACCATATCTGGGTTCAGACAAAAGGGAATGATACACGCTCAGACAGTGAATGGTCTGATACTTGTCTGAGTGTCAGAACGAAGAAAACAGGTATTTTGGGATATGTGGAAATAAAAGGTACAAATACTGCCGGGCAGGAAATGGAGGCAGTATACAACAAGGCCAATTATATGCCGGAGGGCTCCGATGCAGGAGGCGAATGGCAATGGTATCGTGAAAATGATAGTGGCGATTATGATGTAATTACAGGAGCAAATACAAGCAAGTATACGCCACAAAGTAAAGATATTCAAAAAGCTATAAAAGTGGTGTATACAATGCCAGAGAGCAGTGATTTTATGGATCATAAGGAGGCAGTGACACCAAAAATCAAGAAGCAGCTGGTTTCAAATACAACTATAGAACAATTTAGACAGGGAACAGACACAGCGGAAAGTAAGCCAAGCTTGGATTTTACATTGGGCAGCTATGAGGGAATATGGTATCGGATACAGAACGATAACATACCTGCACCGGAATCTCCAACAGCAATCACGGATGAAGCGTTGAAAGCTGCGGGCTGGTCGCCATGTACTGCGGTTGGTATGAATGTAAGTAAAGACTATGAAAATAAGGATTTAAGTGCGAATACAACATATACGTTATACGTAGTCAAGGCAGAAACTGGAGAAACACAGGTCAGCAGTATGGCAAGAGCCAGTGCAGAAATTGGAACCGTACGGCAGACAGGTACTATGGAAATCACGAATACCACAGATGTCAAAGAGGCAGATCGTGGTGATATATCCTATACTAAAATCACGTACCCTGTTATAGGAAAGACAATAACCGCAGAGTTAAAGAATGCGAATAATGTACAGGGAACATGGAAATGGTACAAGAGTAAAACAACCTGTGGAGATGATGGAAAAACACCTGTGCCAGCTACAGATAGTGATGCGTGGGAACAGCTGGCCAGCGGATATAGTCCGACAATCAATAAGAAGCATAGTACTTTAACGATAAGTGAAGATTTATGGAAGCACTATATTAAAGCAGAATTCGTACCGAATAACGAGCTTGGATATGGCGGGGACAGCATCAAGCAGGTGAATACAAATTATGTAAGAAAAATCTATAATGAGCAGATCACGATCGAGTCAAGTACAAAGGATGGAAATGGTAATCAGACGGTTTATACTGGAACAAAAGTAACTGCATTAGTAGAAAACTGGACCGGAAAAGATTTAAAAGGACGCTTTAAATTATTTATCAATGAGGATAGTCCAAAGGAGCATACAAACAGTACCTATACTGAAAATGAAATGAATACGATAGAAGCAGGCTGGGCCAAAGAATATGATGGAAGAAATGTCTTTGCAGTACTGAAGGTGCCAAATGATATATTCTTATATGTCGATGAAAACCTATTGGAAATTCCCACGGATAGAACATATACAAGTGATCGTCTTCCTTATCGATACGGTACTCCAATAAGTAGCGCAGAGGATTTGTATAAATTTATGACTGCCCAGGAGCCATTTGCTGATACTACAGCAAATTATGTTTTAACAAATAATGTTAACATGAAGAATTCACCTATCCCTCAAGATTCATTTCTTAGTAAATTAACTGCTAACGGAAGTTTTGAGGGCGATTATCACACTATATCGTATATGGATAAGCCTTTGTTATACGGAATGTATGGAAAATCAAGTGTACAAAATCTTATCATACAGAATGCAGATATAAACCTCACAAATGGCACTTCAGGAGCTTGCATTACTTCGCGAACCGAAGGGGAAGATGTAAGTATTAAAAATGTATTTTTGATTGATTCTGATTTGTATAGCAATTGGGACACTGGTTACATTATCGGAGGTACCATTTACGGTAGTGCATCTGTTTCAAATGTTGGAGCTGTCGGAGGTAGTGTAACTGCTGGAAGAGCTTTGGGTGGATTAACAGGTAATGCAGGGAATTATGCTGGCAGTAGTTCTCATTATAAAAATGTTTTTCTGCTTAATTTGGAATTCGGTTCCTATGGATCGCAAGGGGCATCCGGTATGGTTGGGTATCTTGGTGAAGGAAAGGTAACAATTGATAATATCTATGTTGCATATCAGAATTTTAAATCAATCAATGTAGTGGGGAATTATCCACAAGGAACCACTTTGACAAACAGCTTTTTTGACTCCACAATTATGCCAACTGCAATCACAACGGGTTTTGATGGAAAAGTTTTAGGTAAAACATCTTATGAAATGACAACCAGCGATTTGTTCAACGGCAGTGGTGATTGGGAAAATAAAGAAGGCTATTATCCAAGACTTACATGGATACGTAACCATCCAGTAGTATCGTTGTATACGGCAACACGAGGCGCATTTACTTCTGTTGACAATCAAACCAACAATACGGACATGTTTAACGGTAATATAAATGGAACTATTAAAATACCTGAAGAATTGCAAAAAAAAGATTACTCAATAAGTTCTAGTGACCCCAGTATACTAAAGGTAACGGATGGTGGAACAATTATCCCTGTTAAAACTGGAACTGCTGAAATTACCATCACATACAAGCAACCAGATTTATCTATTGGAGGAACAGCTTCTAATACATATGTGTTTAATGCGAAAAAAGCAGTCAATTCTTTAACATCCGTTAATGTCAAAGGAGATGCGAATCCTGGAAATTCACTTACTGTCGATACATCTGGAGCATCTGGAATAACATATAAATGGTATCGTAGAAAATCGGGCACTACTAATCGCGAGATAATCACAGGAGCGGCTTCTAACACCTATACGATTAAACCTTCCGATGTTGGTTATGAAATCAATGTCGATGTAAGTGCTAATGGTTATGCAACAATGTCCTCCGGCTTTACAGATGCAGTTACCTCTGTTAGGCCTACGGGAATAAATCCTGAAAACATCACAGATAATTCTATTACCGTGAAAGCTCAGGGAATAGAGGGTGCGGATTATGAATATGCTTATGCAACCTCGGAAAATGGAAATAAAATTATCGCCGGGCATTCCACGGATGCTTTTACGATAACTGGTCTTACTAGAAATACAACATACTGGCTGTTTACCCGAGTTGCCGGTGGTCATGGATATGAAGCGAGCGACTGGAGCTCCGTACAGATAGTCACGACAAAGAAAACAGATATCGTTGGTCCTATTAAAACAGATGGCGCGGTCAATATGGGGAAGGATGTACATGCTTATATTGGAGATGACAACCTGCAAAAGGGTAACTGGAAAATTGAACGTATTGAACATAACGGAGATCGCACAGACATTACGAATGAGGCATCAAATAAAAGTGATTATGATATTTACTATACATTAAAAAAGGAAGATGTCGGCAAGGATA
This sequence comes from Clostridium sp. DFI.1.208, assembly GCF_024463855.1. Taxonomy (NCBI): domain Bacteria; kingdom Bacillati; phylum Bacillota; class Clostridia; order Eubacteriales; family Clostridiaceae; genus Clostridium; species Clostridium sp. DFI.1.208. The sequence continues at coordinate 11,222 of NZ_JANGCA010000067.1, forward strand.
TATGTTTTTCCTATAATGAGATTGAGAATGGCGATTATAAGAATCCAGGTACGAAAAATGAACCCGTTTCCTATACGATAGAAAATGTTCTCAGAATTCCACAAAATGCCCCTGACAAACCTGTAGGAAATAAAAAGGATGCACATTCAATCACGATCAGTCACAACGGGGATGGGTTATATGACTTCGGATATACAGACAACGCGGGGAAAAAAATACAGATTCTTGATAATGCCCAACATGGTTATCCCGGTAATACTGAGGTAACGATCAATGAGCTGAAAAGAAACACTACGTATTATCTGTACGCAAGACTGCATGAAAAAGAAGATTATGAGCCTAGTGGATGGTCTCCTTATGTAACAGCTACTACTGCGCAATCGGATATCACAGGAAAAAGTAAAATCATAACAGAAGGTATACAGAAGGTAGAGAATACCATAGCATTTACCGTTCAGGGTACTGACGATGATACAAAGGATCTCACAGGTATCTGGATATTGGAAAGAGTAGATAAAAATGATGATAGCAAGCGCAATACGATACTGGCGACAACTGATGAGAATAATCCGAATAAGATAAGTTATCAACTTAAACCGGAGGATGCTGGTTATAAGATCAAAGCGACATTTAAAGCGAATGGTGATTACACAGGAGAATGTTCGCTTGCCAGTGAAGTAATAGCTAATGCAGAACAGAGTCTGGGTAAAGTTGAAACAGAAATATCGAATATCATGCAGTATCAGATGACACTGAAAGTTACCGATACCGGTGATCAAGATGCAATCTTTGAATTCGGGTATCGAAAGCACAGCGAAACAGATAAGGCTATCCAGCCGAATAACGTTTCAGTTACATGGAAAAAGGATGTTGTCATCAATGAATTATCAAGAAATACAGAATATGATTTCTTCATTCGCAAGGCTGAAAAAATAGGATATAACGCCAGTGACTGGACATTGATTAACAAAGATGATCCAAAAAGAACACTACGCTCGCCATTGCTTGGCAATATCAATGTTATCAGTGCATCTTCAAAGCCGGGGATTGATACAACGCTGAGTGTTGCGTATGTAGGTGGTGTGTATCCGGATAAAGCAGATGATACGACAAGCGGAACCTGGCAATGGTATCTCGATGGTGTTGCTGTGGATGGAGAAACCAACCTGTCTTTCACAGTACCTCCAGTGGATGGAAACCCAAAGGTTACGGTACGCTATAGTGCCAAAGAGAATAGTGATTTTAGCAGTTATACAGAACGTTCCTTTGGCAATGTCTTCAAAACAGATTATGCAACTCCATTTGCTCCAATAATCACGCCTCTGTCAGAAGATCCAGAAGCCATTGGAAGTATGCTGCATATAGTAAGCGCTAAAGACGATTTCAAAGATATTTATTATTATGTGCAATCGGCAAATATTGATGAGCTTCCTGCTTTAGAGGTATCAGAAGCGGTTAATGAAAAAGAAAGCTCAAAGGTCAACAATGAATCAACAGCAAACAGCGGTCACTGGATCAAGGCAACTGCGAAGGAGATGGATATTCGTTTAGAAGCAAATAAATCCTATGTAGTTTACGTCGCAAGACTGGAATCCAGAAGCTATGCAGCCAGCGGTATCAACTCTGCTCGGCCAGTAAGAACAGAAAAGGAACCGATTGCTAGAAAAAATTATGATCAGATAGAAGAAGAGAATGAAAACGTAGAGTGGAAGACGCTGCAGAGCAAGACTGTCAAGTATACTGTTGATGGCAAGGCTCCGACTGTTTCATGGAAATATTATGTGGCATCAGAAAAAGACGATTCGGCCGTATGGCAGAATATCGATGCTGATATGAAGGCATTGGACGATTGGCGGCTTGATGATACCGTAGATGGCTATGCACGAAGCAGATTTCAAATTCCTTTGAAGTATACGGGGCAGTATTTGAAAATCGTTATGACAGGCATTGATGATTACTCCGGTACGATTACCTATATTACTACGGAACGATTGAAGGGGGCTTTGATTAAAGGAAAAGCACAGATCAAAGCTTCTGTTACGACAAAGGTTCTGGATACATTGGAAGCAAATTACGACAGTGATCAAAACGATAAAAACGGAACCTTTACATGGTATCGTCAAGAAGTGGATGAAAATGGAATCTCTAAAAAAGATGCTGTTGTAATTCCGGACTCAAAAACGAATGGAAATGTCAGCACCTATGCATTGACAGCGGCAGATTTGAATCACAGAGTCTTTGCTGTATATACTGCTGCAGAAAACACGGAATATGTTGGTAGTGTGCAGACAGACCCTATTGTTGTAAGGAAAAAGGCGGAACAGGAGAAACCGAATGCACCGACAAAGGTACGAGTGAATGGAAATAGTATCCAGTTTCGTACACCGACCAATTACAAGACAGATAAAATTGTAGATATCCCGTATGTACAGGTGGGCTATCTGCGGTACGTAGACGGTCAGCCGGTCGATGATGCGGGAAATAGCCTGACTACGCAGGATGAGATCGAAGCCAATATCCACTGGCAGAGTGAGGATGAATATCTTGCACGCGAAAGCTGGTTCCACAATTTACAAAGAGATAGTGAATATAGGTTATTCGCAAAATTTATTCCAACGGCTGCCTATGATGAATCGGTAGTCAGTGATCCAAGCTTACCTATAAAAACAGAGCACGCGCTCTTCGATGAGGATGCGTTAGTGATTCAGGATGTCGTGGATACGCGGCAGGCAGCTGCCAGACCAAGCAATATCGGATCAGAGATTTCATTCATATATAGCGGAGAAGGCTACGACGAAGGAGAGTTCCTCTTACATAGAAGCAATGGAGAGAAGATTCCGGTAGACAGTGACAGAGTTGAAACAAATCTAACTGCGAAGACGATCAGCTACAGCTATACCTATACGAAGGAGGATGTCGGCTCCTACATCACGGTGGAATACAAAGCGAAGGAAAATGCTGCTCATTATCAGGGAAGCATAAAGAAGACGAATTCCGTCATCGTGACAAAAGAGATGAACCCAAATCCATTGGATGGCAAGTATCAGAAATTGAAACGAGATCTGGATACGAATCTTATACTGGAGCTGGTGAATGCAGAGTATGAGTACTATCTAAGTGATAAAGAGAATTATGTACCAACGCCTGGTGATTGGGATACAGTACAAGCAAATGAACAGGGAAGTCATGTATTCACGAATCTGGATCGAAATACAGAATATTATCTGTGGACGCGTATTGCAGAAACGGATGAATACGATCCAAGTGCACCTGATAAATCTGTAGGTGTGTCACCGGAACCGTTTATCAACTTTGGAGCAATCGAAATCACAAACAGTACGGATCGTAAGACACCACCGTATAAGGAAAGCGAATTTATACCATTCCCGGATACACTGAAAAAAGGAAAGATATTTATCGACACGAATAAGATCACCAGAAAAGAACAGATTGAGGGCAGTAAAGAGACAAAGGAAGTCTCAGCGAAGATCGATCATCCGGTTTCTGCTTTCATGAAAGCAGATGGCAGTGCAACAGACCTCGTCTATGAGAAGGGAAGTACCTGGGGAAATGATAACTTTGCGGTAGAGCTTGTATTCTATAGCGAAAGCGATCAAGTGCTTGCAAGTGTAGATGGGACAATGGGGGAAATTACAGTTCCAGATGCCGCGGTAAAAATGAAAGTGCGTATCTATCGTGTAAATGCGATGAGTGAAGCGGAATATACATGGGAAGCGATGCTCAGGGAAAACAGTGATGAAGGGATAACAGCGAAGCTGAAAGCGGACATCACGATGATCACACAGGTAGATATAGCGTTGCCGCAAAAGATCCAGCTGACACTGGATGATCAGGTGATGAAACAGAGTACGAACAATGAACAGGCCGTCAATGGAAACGGTATGCCGTTACAGTTTAGCATCGATCGAAGAGTGGTGGAAAAGAGTGAGAAGGTACCAAGCCTTGCAGGAGAGATGAAAAGCACTGATTATTACAATCAGATTCCTGCTGGAACAGCGTATCTGAAGTGCTCGAATGATGGCTCTAACTTTACAAAGATCACAGATGGTGCATGGCTGGATACCGGCTTACCGAATAGCGAACCGGCACATCTGATGCGTCTGGGCGCAGATGCATGGAGCGGCTATTACTTCAGTGGGATCACGAGCAAGCAACAGGTATGGAATTTCGATACAAACGGTTCCATCGAGAACGCTTATAAGTTCCGATTCATAACAGAGGTATCGAAAGAGGATGCGCCGATCAGTAAAAAATATATCTACGAAGTAAAGGGGAAGGAGGAAACGAAATGAGCGAAGAGCAAACAGCAGGTAAGAGCAGGAAGAAGATCATCTCTGTCCTCCTTCTCTTGCTCGTCATCGCCGGGATCGGGATCTGGTTCTTTCTGGGAAGGGACGGCTTCCGCTTCGACAGTGCCGCAGAGGATGGGACACTGGATGGGATGAGTGAGGCACAGATCCAGGAGATGCTGGACAAGAAGCTGTCGGAAAGCATGCTGGCGATATCGATCAACAGCTCCCCGGTGTTCAAGGATGGGAAGAGCAAGGGGACGCTGCGCATCGAAAACGCACCGAACAACCGCTACAATATGAAGGTGAGGATCACGATGGATAGCGATGAGCGGGAGATCTATCACAGTGACGCGATCAAGCCGGCACAGGTGATCAAGGAGGATTATCTGGATGAGGAGCTGAAGAAAGGGACCTATCCGTGCACGGCGACGTTCGAGGCGTATGACACGAAAACGAATGAAAAGGCAGGTGAAGCATCGGCAAAGCTGAAAATAAAGGTGAAGGAATGAGAAGCAGGAAAGAGCATGTATCCCAGACCGGCGGGGATGTAAAAGATACGGGTCAGGAAAGAAAGGTAGAGGAGAAACCATTATGAAAAAACTATTAGCATTAGCAATGGCAGCGATGATGTGTGCTGTCACAGCACCGATCCACGCAGCAGAAGAAGCAACAGAAGTGAATCCACAGACGGATGAGAATCAGAACATCGAATCAGAAACAGATTCTCAGGAAGCAAAGGGAGAAGTATGGGCGATGCTGAGTGAAAAGACACAGCTTGACCAGATGAAGGTGACCGTACCGATCCGACTGCATTTTGCAGTATTGAATAAGAATACAGCAGCGGATTCTCTTGATAAGGATCATCTGCAATTCAAGACACCACATACAGGAAAGTATGCGATATCCGTTGATAAGACATCTTCCGTCGATGTGAAGGTGAAATCAGTAAAGGTTGAAAAACCGCAGAATGGTAAGTGGACTTTGAAGGATCCGACTACTGTTGCTGCAGAAGAAACCGATCCAAGAATGGTATCGATCAGTCTGATGAACCAAGAAATGGTACAGGATACAGAAGTTGCAATCACTGATTTCAAGGTCACAAAAAATACATCAAAAACGATACCATTTAGTGGAACAGCATCGAAAGCAAGTATTCCGGCAAATACTGATGATAAAAAAGTAACAGGTATCTATGAGAAAGCATTCAATGTAACCTATACATTGGAGATGGTACAGCCTGCGGCTGATACACCGTCAGGATCTTAATTCGATATGATACAAAAGAGCACATCGTGCTCTTACATGAGGGAGGGAGCACTCCCTTCCTTATGCAAAGGTACGATGGAAGGAGAAAAGGAATGGAAGAGATGAAGGAAGCATCAAAAGAAGAGAAGAAGGAAGGAAAACAGAGGAACGGGAAAAAGAAATGGCTCATCCTCATACTGCTGCTGATATTGCTGGGAAGCTTTGCCGCATGGAAGCTGTTCGATACCGGAGACGGTCTTGCCATGGACCCCGACCAGAGTGAGGGCACCCTGGATGGACTGAGTGAGGCTGAGATACAGAAGCTGCTGGATGACAAGGTGGCGGAGGGACAGTTCATGCTCAACATCAACACCCGTCCTGTATTCAAAAACGGCACCAGCAAGGGGACCCTGCGCATCGAGAACAATCCGCAGAACCGCTATCTCATGGTCGTGAAGATCTATCTGAAGCAGGATGAGAAGGATGGCGAGAAGATCTATGAGAGCGGTGCGATCCGTCCCGGCAACAAGATCGAAACGGCGCAGCTGGATGTGGCATTGAAGAAGGGCACCTATCCGGTGACTGCTTATTTTGAGGCCTACGATATGAAGACGAAGGAATTCGTCGGCAAGGCGGCAAGTACGCTGTCCATCACGATAAAGGAATAGAGGAAAGAGGACCTATGGAAGAACGAAAAAAGGACGAAGGAAAGAAGTACAAGCACCTGTC
>NZ_JANGCA010000068.1:0-17445 GCF_024463855.1 Clostridium sp. DFI.1.208
GGGATGAGCAGGATCTGGAGGAGAAGCTGCGCTACTGTGGGGAAAAGGATATCCGTCTACAGGTGAAGGATGCGCGGATATCCCCGGATGTATATCTGGACATCCTGTATCTGATGAAGCGAGAGGAGCGAAAGAAGCGGGAGGAGCTGAAGAAGGCGCAGTATAAGGGGATCGTGAAGGCACTGGAGAAGAAGAAAGAGGGAGCGGGGAGCTATGGAAGACCACGTGCGAGTCTGCCGGAGGATTTCAAGGAACAGGTGGAATACTGTCAGAAGAACCATATCCCGCTGGAGACCTACCGCAGAAGGACCTCACTGAAAAAGGCGACCTTCTATAAATATGTGAAGACAGTTTTATCGGAATAGTATCTGAAATAGATAGGAAAAGATCAGCCATATACCATGTATATTTCTACATAGCCCTGACTCTTAAAACAATCAAAATCAGGATTAGGAAAAAACGCATCCCGATACTGTTTCAGGATACGGCATATGCGATTCCTTTCATGAATCGACATGGAAAAGCTGGAAGCCTGTAAGAAATCCATCTAGAAGGGGATTGCTTTAGAGAAACGAAGGAAAGGAGCACGTCTATTCTGCTTATGTATGGGAATAGAAGCACTCCTTCTTTTGCCATCCGTGCTCCAAGCTAGGGATGATTTTGCAGGGTATCTATATTAAAACAGGAAATAAGGAGATTTTAAAATTCCATCATTTGAATCAGCTTCTTCATACCCTACTTTTCATAATGTACATGAGTTTTAATGATAATGAAGTGGAGAGCAATTTAAATATCGATTTTTTTTGTAGCTGCACAAAAATATACTGTGATATCCGCGTGAAGTACAGGCATTGCTGTAGTGCGATTATCCCCAGCCAGCATACTGTACATAGGAACAGGCGTTAACTGCATGAAATCTCATGTCTTATGAGCTCTCCTTCGTTCCTATAAAGGCTGCTTTGTCCTGCGAAATTGTAAAAACGGTCTGATGGATTCGCTTGTATGTGCATGAAGTCGGTAAGGGGATGAATATCGGTATTTTTTTTCAGCGCATCCATACATAAAAATCAGAACAGTTTTTCCTACGATGACATTTCTTGATTATGGAGAATATTGTTGATGGGAATTACCTTTATAGAGCTGTACGTTTTTTATGATAGCCATTGCCTTTTTTTGACTACCTTACAGGAACCTTGATGTAACACGCTCTTTCCACCATAAGGGGCGATGCATGTATTTGCATTCCACCATAAGGCTACATTTCACTTACAACCTTTCCTCCTGCTCATGGTATCATTTCTTTGGTGCTGATTATGTAATGTAACCTGCCTACCTTAACGTAAAAAAAATCCGGCAGGAATCCACCGGATTTCAATATTACAGCTTACCAACCAGATTCAGACCGGGCGTTAACGTTTTTTCTCCCGGCTTCCATCTTGCAGGACAAACCTGATCGCCATGCTCGGCAACAAACTGTGCAGCCTGTACCTTGCGTAGCAGTTCCTCTGCGTTTCGTCCGATACTACCGGAATTCACCTCATATACAACAATCCTTCCTTCCGGATTGACAATGAAGGTGCCACGCTCCGCCATCCCGTCTTCCTCGATCATGACCTCAAAATCACGGGCAAGCTTACCGGTAGGATCCGCAAGCATCGGATACTGTATTTTTTGAATGGTTTCAGATGCATCCTTCCAAGCCTTGTGTACGAAATGACTGTCACAGGAAACGCTGTATACTTCACAGTTGTTCGCTTTGAACGCCTCATATGTATTGGCGAGATCCTCCAGCTCACTCGGACATACAAATGTAAAATCCGCAGGATAGAAGAAGAATACACTCCACTTTCCTAAAATATCCTTTTTACTTATCTCCTTAAAAGCATCCTCATGAAATGCCTGTACTGTAAAATCACTTACTTCTTTATTGATCAATGACATCTATATTACCTCCTGCAATTCCGGCTTCTGCCGGTTATTTTATGTATACAAGCCGATAGCTATCAGCTGTACCTATACAATAGCACGAGAAAGTTATCTAAAGCAAACAATATGACTTATCCTTTATTATCCATACCCTGCAGGGGGATTTACAGCCTGTGTTCACTTCTTGCTCTGCGAATTACCAGCAAGCGCTTATCACGCGAAGAGAAAGCATGTATTCCTGCATTTTATTCTTTGCAATTCAGCCGTTCAATGATATAGTATATAAGGATATTTATGCGCTTTTCAGGCATAATGAGTAGAAAGAACTCGTAGGAGGTATAGTATGAGTGTAATGATAGAACGACTCGAAGGAATGGTAAACCGTTATCATGAGATCAATGAAATGATGATGTCACCGGAAATCGTAACCGACAGCAAAATGCTGGCCAAGCTTGGAAGAGAGCAGGCGGATCTGACGCAGGTAGTGGAAACCTATACAGAATATAAAAACAGTGTGAGTGCACTGGAGGATGCCAAGGCGCTGCTGCTGGAGGATGACAAGGAAATCAAGGAAATGGCGAAGATGGAAATCGAAGAGCTGGAGCCAAAGATTGAGGAATATCTGGGAAAGCTGGAAATTCTCTTGATTCCGAAGGATCCCAACGATTCACATAATGCCATTGTAGAAATCCGTGGTGCAGCGGGTGGTGATGAAGGCAACATCTTTGCAGGAGACCTGTACCGGATGTACAGCAAATTTGCAGAGAGCCAGGGCTGGAAAATCGAAATCGTTGAAATGGATGACTGTGAAGCAGGCGGCTTCTCTTTGGTATCCTTTATGGTCAAGGGGGACGGGGTCTATGGAAAGTTGAAATTTGAATCCGGAAGTCATCGGGTACAGCGTGTTCCGAAAACGGAAAGTCAGGGTCGTATTCATACCTCCACGGCAACCGTTCTGGTAACGCCGGAAATTGAGGCAGAGGATTTTGATATCGATATGAACGATCTGGAAGTGGAAACCATGCGTGCCAGTGGAGCCGGTGGTCAGCATATCAACAAGACCGATTCCGCAGTACGTATTGTGCACAAGCCTACCGGTATCGTCGTTAAATGTCAGGATGGACGTTCTCAGCATGAAAACCGTGCAACGGCCTTGATGACCATCCGTTCCCGTGTGTATGAGGAGCATCAGCGCAAGCTGGAAGAAGAGCAGGGCGTGGAGCGCCGCAGTAAGATTGGTACCGGAGATCGTGCAGAAAAAATCCGTACCTATAACTATCCGCAGAACCGTGTAACGGATCATCGCATCGGCTATACCGTGAATCAGCTGGATCGTATTATGGAAGGCAGAATGCAGGATCTGCTGGATGCCCTGCTGAGTGCGGATCAGCAGGCGAAGCTGGCAGGGGAGAAATAATGAGCAGCTATCATTCCGTGCTGAAACATGCACAGGCACGCATGGAGGAAGCCGGCTATGGCGAGCAATCTGCCCTGTTGTATATGCTGGAGCTGACGAATAAAGAAGCACACAATCTGTATATGGAATTTGAAGAGGAAATGCAGCCGGAGCTGGAAGAAGTTTATGAAGCAGGTATTCAGCGGCTTCTTACCGGTGTTCCCCTCGGACATGTACTTGGCTTTGAATGGTTTTACGGCTATCGCTTTACCGTGAATGAGGATGTTTTGATACCACGTCCTGAAACAGAGGAGCTGGTCGCAAATATTCTGGCAGCTTATGATGAGCATTTTTCCAGTCAGAATAATGTGACAGCGGTAGATATTGGAACCGGTAGCGGGGCTATTGCAATTTCTTTGAAGAAGGAAGAGCCGAATCTGCATATGATGGCAACAGATATCAGTGAACAGGCAGTTGCTGTTGCGAAAAAGAATGCAGATGATCATGCGGCAATCGTCAATTTTATGGTGGGCGATATGCTGCAGCCGTTGATTGAACGTGATTTGAAGGTGGATATTCTGATCAGTAATCCACCCTACATACCGCGGGAGGAGGAAATGGAGCACAGTGTTGTGGACTATGAACCGCATGTGGCTCTGTTTGGCGGAGAGGATGGTTTAAAATTCTACCGTATCATCTTTGAGAATGCTTCCAAGGTGTTGAAGGAACGCGCGATGATGGCGTTTGAAATGGGCTATAATCAGAAGGAAGCGTTAAGCGCAGAGGCGAGAAAATATTTTCCGGATGCCAGGATTGAGGTCCTGAAGGATATGTCCGGTAAAAATCGCATGCTGTTTGTATATTTGAATATGGAGCGCTAAGGGTACTCAAAAGGGTACCTTTTTTTGCTCGTATGTGAAACGCTATTTTTTGAATGTCTTGCAGTGTAGATTCTCTGTTGTCGGTGGAATTCACCGGGACAGTTCGCAGCAGTTAAGCGTGTTGATAAAACCCTGCAGACAGTTGATAGCGGTCAGTGAACCAGAATAAGGTACATGTAGAAAGCACGCTGGTCAATGGAATCATCTGAGCATCTGGGATGCATTTCCTATCCCTGGGATGTATCATACAGCTACTGCAGTGCATGGGATTGTTCTGCCATGCGCATACTGCTTATGGAGGTATGTTAAATGATAAAAAAGCTAGATCACCGAAATATGGGAAGAAGCTGTCTTAGCTGGCTGGACAGCTGGTTTCATTTTTCCTTTGCGGAATATTATAACCCGGAGAATATGCATTACGGTGCGCTGCGGGTAGTCAATGATGATACGATACAGCCGCATACCGGCTTTGATACCCATCCTCATCGGGATATGGAAATTGTGACCTATGTCATTGATGGTGCGCTGACACATGGAGACAGCATGCAAAATGTATCTACACTGAAGCGCGGAGAAATTCAATACATGAGTGCTGGAACCGGAGTTTTCCACAGTGAGAAAAATAATGGGGATGAGATTCTGCGCCTGCTTCAAATCTGGATACTACCTGATTGCAGCGGATATGCTCCGCAGTATGGTGAGGTTCGTATTCCCTGGGAGGCACGTGAAAACATGTTGCTGCATATCATCAGCGGTCAAAAGGAGGCAGCCTATGTGCAAATCCATCAGGATATGGACATCTATGTCAGTGCTTTATCTTCGGGAAAGGAGCTGGACATTCCGGTAGAGCCTTCCCGTCAGGTGTATCTTATCGTTATGGAAGGGGAGGCTGAATGCAATGGGATTTGCTTACAGCAGCGGGATGCTGCAAAGATAGATGAAAGCTTTTGTATCAAGACATCAAAGGGAGCACATATCATGCTGTTTGATATGGCGAAGGAGGATTTCCTTTGAGTATCTGGATGATAAAGGGCATACGATTCCGATAGGGGATAATTACAAGGTGATATGCTGCAGCTATGGGAGCATTGTGGTATGCGATTTTTAAAAATCATTGACTTTTCAGAAAAAACAGTAAAAAATTAGGGGTGTTAAAAAAGAACCATACGTAATCGTGGAGGTAGCGGCAGAGACATAAGGATATGTGTGCGGAAATGAAGGGGACATAGGAATTAAATTACAGCGTCCCTGATAGGTTCTGCTGCGGACCTATACAATGAAGCAATTAACAGCCGATAGCGCTGAGAGCTACATAATTTATCACCATGGCAGTCCTTCTCCTGCATGTGGAAATCTTGTACACCGCTTCTGTATAACCCTCTAAACAAAAGGTACTCCTTTGCAGGGTTTGGCTATGCATGATCAAGAAACTGAATACGATAAGCATAGAGAAATAGGTAAGACAAAGGAATATTTTGTTTCTTGATGACAAGGATTACCTTGTGCAGAAGGGAGTGCTGAAGCAGAGCGCTTTCAGTGCTGTATAGAAAGGATACAAATGCAAATTATAAAAAAATTCCTGTTCATACGTCTGAAAATATTCTATAATATAACCCGAATGAGGACATATTCGGGATTGGGTTTCTCATGAAATTATAGGCTATGGGATGCATTGGAAATGAAGGAAGGAATCATCATGAAATATAACAATTCACGTCTCAGCTTGAAACAGCGCTGGCTTTCATTTGCGCTCTGTGTTCTTCTGGTACTGCTATCCGGCATATTTGCATTCTACTCGTATATGGAAGCATATCCGCTCTGGATGTATGCAGGCAGTCTGCTTGTCTGCGTTCTTCTGTTATTCGCTGCTGTTTTCCTGCTCCGTATGAATTTGAGAAGGAAGCGGATTCAGCGGGAATTTGTAAGTGAATTTGATAAGGAAATTCGTAAAAAGGAGCACATGTGTCCGCATTGCGGGGCCTTGATGGGATCGGGCAATACCTGTGCAAAATGTGGTTATAAGGGACATTAGGAAAGGAAATCGTATGGTTGATGTTATCGTAATTGGCGGGGGTCATGCAGGGGTTGAGGCTGCGCTGGCCTGTGCCCGCTTAAAGAAAACGACAATTCTCTACTCCATGCATATTGACATGATTGCGTCTATGCCATGCAATCCAAGTGTTGGAGGTCCGGCAAAGGGAATCGTCGTAAGAGAGATCGACGCACTCGGCGGTGAAATGGGAAGGGCTGCTGATGCGACTGCGTTACAGTTTAAAATGCTGAACACAACAAAGGGACCGGGTGTTCAGTGTCTTCGTGTGCAATCGGATAAGCTGGCATACAAGCGCTATATGCAAAACAAGCTCCTGCAGCAGGAGCATTTGGAACTACGCGAGATGTGTGTGGAAGAGGTGCTGGCAAAGGATGGCAGAATCAGTGGTGTACGCCAAAAGGATGGAACCGTTGTAAATTGCCGTGCTTTGATTATGACAACAGGTACGTTTATGAGCAGTGCAGTTCTGGTGGGACATACCTCTACGCTAAGCGGTCCGGAGGATGAGCCGACAACGGAGAATCTGTCACAGAGTCTTCGGAATCTGGGCATTGAAACCTTCCGATTAAAAACCGGAACACCTGCCCGTGTGCGAACAGCATCCATCGATTTTTCAAAAACCGCCATACAGCCGGGAACGGAAGAATTCATCTGTTTCTCTGAGGATACAAAGAAAATTCGTCCGTTTGATCAACAGGCTGTCTGTTATCTTACCTATACAACCGCAAAGACGCATGATATCATCAATAGCAATCTGGAGCGCTCTGCCATGTATTCCGGGCTGGTAAAGGGGGTAGGTCCCCGATATTGTCCAAGTATTGAGGATAAGCTGGTGCGATTCGCAGATAAGGAGCGTCATCAGATTTTTCTGGAGCCGGAAAGTGAGGAGCTGGATACCACCTACGTACAGGGCTTCTCCACCTCTATGCCGCACGATGTGCAGGAGGCTATGCTGCATTCGCTGCCGGGATTGGAAAACTGCAGTATTGAAAAATATGCCTATGCGATTGAATATGATGCCATAGACCCGCTGCAATGCAAGCCGACGCTGGAAAATAAAATCATAGAAAATCTATATACAGCCGGGCAGATCAACGGTACCAGCGGATATGAGGAGGCTGCGGCACAGGGGCTGATGGCCGGAATCAATGCAGCTCGCAAGCTGGATCACAGGGAGCCTTTGATCCTGCATCGTGACGAAGCCTATATCGGTGTCATGATTGACGATCTGGTAACGAAGGGTACAAAAGAGCCATACCGCCTGCTTACTTCCCGTGCGGAATACCGGCTGCTGCTGCGTCATGATAATGCAGATGCAAGACTGAGCGAATACGGACATGAAATAGGTCTGCTGAGTGATGAGCGCTATGCGCGTTTTCAAAAGAAAATGCAGGATATCGAGGACATGATTTCTTATCTTTCAGGTGTCCGGTTTACGCCAAAATCAACAGTCAACGCCTTGCTGGAACGGCTTGGGCTGGATGTATTGAAGGAGGGAATCAGCGCTGCCGAGCTTCTGAAGCGTCCGGGAATCACCATCGCTCTTTTGCAGCCATATCTGGAATACGCATGCGATCCTGCGATCGCAAAGCTTGCGGAAATTGAGATTCGCTATGAGGGGTACATAAAAAAAGCCAAGCGGGATGCGGAGCATCTGCGGGCGATGGACAAGGTAAGGCTGCCCGAGCAGTTTGACTATGCCCAGGTGGTGAATCTGTCATTGGAGGCAAGACAGAAGCTGAATAAGGTTCAGCCTTTGACGATGGGGCAGGCATCCCGTATTTCCGGAGTAAATCCTGCGGATATTGCTGTCCTTGCCGTATTTATGGAGCAGCTGAAGAGAACCTCATAAACAGCATAAAACAATAAATAGCTTATACATATTGAAAAACGATTTTCCAGTGAACGGTGCTGTTGGTACCTGTTTGCAGGAGGATCGTTTTTTTTGTAAGTTGAGCATAATCGGTAAGCTGGCTTTTTTATCATATACTACAGGTGTTTTGTCCTGCTTTCTCAACAGTCCTTCTGTGCGGTATTCCTTTCTTTTCCAGACCGTAGAAAAAGAAGAATCCACGTTGTCGAAAAGACAGACCGTTTGAATTCTTCCAGTTTATGTATGGATTCCATAGGTTAAGTAATGTCTTTTTGCGTTTCACGGCGAGTGAACAACACACGGTAAATCCAGCTTTTTATTCTAATAAATAACACGATGGATATAGCACAGCTTCTTTATCGTATATACAAGCCTTTAAGAAGCTAAGGAATTCTGGTTGTGTTGACAATTCTTCGGATCCGGTTGAAATACTCCGGATCATTATCCTCCTTGATTGCATACAGCGTAAATAGGGTATCCATCAGCATCAGCTGGGAAACACTGGAGGAAATTGCCTCCGGCCGAAATTTTGTTTCCTCTGAAATAGAGAATAGAAAAACATCACTTTTTCTGGCAAGGGGAGATGCTGCGTTGCTGGTAATGGATATGATGGGAACACCGCGCTCCTTCAGTATATCCACTATACGCAAAATATCCTTATTTCTTCCGGTATGCGATACAATCAGCGCACAATCCTTCTCACTGAGCCTTCCCGCATACATCAGCTGCATATGAAAATCCAGTGAAAACTGGCAGTTTAAGGAGGTACGCAGAAACCGCTGATAGGCACTGTGTACAATGACAGAGGATGCTCCCATTCCAAACAGCCCGCAGGCTTCCGCTCTTCCAAGCAGGTGAACTGCCTGATCAAGGGAATCCTGATTCAATACTGCCATTGTTGAGGAAAGCGAAGTAATACCGCTTTGAAAGGTAGCCTTTGCGATATTCATCGTTGTATCGTTCTCATCAATGGAAGCGAAAAACGATTCGCTCTGATGATCAAATGGTTCACTCAGCTGCAACCGCATTTCCTGATAATTGCTGTAGCCGACCTTTTTGGTAAATCGGGAGATAGCGGACATGGATACGTCGATATCCTCGGCCAGCTCCTGAATCGATAAATGCCGGGCAGTCGCCGCATGCTCCAGCAGATAATCTGCTATTTTTTTCTCCGTTTTGCTCAGACCGTAATAATGCCCCTTCACCCGTCCTGCAAATTCCATACTCATAGATACACCCCGTTTCTGTTACCTATATTATAACAGAAATCGCAAAAGAGATGAGTGAATTTGGAAATTTTTTTCAGCTATTGAAAATTTATTTTAATTTTAAATTATATATATGAAAATATTACCTAGCTGATATCCTCCCGTGTATTCCGAAATTCAATCGATTTGTGAAAATAAACGGCGTGATTTTTTTTCAACATAAATTAAAATAAGCGGAATATAATGGGATATATGAAGCATTGATTCCGAATGCTATCCTGCTTTTTTTTCATTCCCTTACGCAAATATAAACTTTTCATAAATTGGAAATAATTTGCAAAAATACATTGACATTATGGAAATTATTTTTATAATAGATGGTGTAAGCGCTATCGCAAGGTGGAAAGTGAGCGCAAGGAAAGGAGATGAAGGTATGGAAACAGGCTTGATTGGTCTAGGAAGAATGGGGCTTCATATCGCTATGAACATGCAAAGCAGCGGGCTTCGTGTATATGGGTATGACATACAGCAGGAGGCTAAGGGGCAGGCGGAAGAAAAAGGTATACCGGTGGCGCAATCTCTGCGGGAGCTGGTTGCAGCCTTGCAGCCTCCGCGAATCATCTGGCTGATGCTTCCGGCTGGAGACATAACCAAAAGCATGGTGCATCGGCTGTATGAGCTGCTGAAGGAAGGGGATTACGTTATCGACGGAGGGAATTCATTTTACAGGGATTCAATACGGAATTATGAATTTCTAAAAAAGAAAAACATACATTTCTATGATGCTGGAACCTCCGGTGGTATCCGTGGTGCACTTGAGGGGGCCAATTTTATGATTGGGGGTGAACGTGAGCACTTTTCAGTAATTGAAGAGCTGTTTAAAAGCATTGCCGCAGACCATGGCTATCTGTATGCCGGTGAGGTGGGAAGCGGTCATTATCTGAAAATGGTGCACAATGGAATTGAATACGGCATGATGCAGGCGATTGGGGAAGGGTTTGAGCTTTTGCAGCACAGCCCGTTTACCTATGATAATGCACAGGTCGCAGGGTTGTGGAATCACGGCTCCGTCATTCGCAGCTGGCTCATGGAGCTGGCAGAGGAGGCATTCAAGGAGGACGAACAGTTGGAAGCTGTAAAGGGAATCATGTATGCGTCCGGAGAAGGGCAATGGACAGTGGAGGAAGCAATGCGCTGCAACGTCAGCGTTCCGGTAATATCCACAGCCCTGATGATGCGCTATCGCTCGTTGTATGAGGATACCTTCACAGGGAAAGTAGTCGCATCACTGAGAAAGGGATTTGGCGGTCACAAAACCGCAGAATGATGTACACGTTCAAGGAGGCAGAAATATGCAAATCACGATTGTACAGGCAGTAGTTATTTCCATCTGGATCGGTCTGGTCATGTCACGCTCATTTTTGGGCGGCGCCACAACGACACTGCGCTTTACCCCGATGATGACCGGGTTGATTGTCGGTCTTGTATTCGGCCGTGTAGCTGAAGCGATGATTATCACCGCAGCAATTCAGCTGATCTATATGGGCGTTTTTTCTCCGGGCGGTCAGATGCCCTCCGAGCCGGCCATCGCCGCAGCCATTGCTGTACCGGTGGCATTGCTTGGCGATATGAAACCGGAAGCGGCCATCGCCGTTGCTGTACCGGTTGGGCTGCTCGGTTCCTATCTGTACCAGTTCCGCTTCTTCGTCAACACCTTCGTCATGCAGAAATTCACGGATAAGTACGCAAAGAGTGCCAATGATAAAATGCTGACGATTTCGATCATATTCATTCCGATTCTGGTAGCCTTTCTGATTTTTGTTCCCTTTATGTTCATATCTCTTTATTATGGAGCACCGGTCATTGCGGATATCGTACAATCCACATCCGGCAGCATCATCTTCCATATTTTGGAGGTGATCGGAGGTGGTCTTGCTTCCATCGGTATCGCTGTTACGATTTATGTTATCGGAAAGAAGAACTATATCGCCTTCTTCCTGCTCGCCTATTTTGTGGCCGTCATACTGAAGAGTCTGAATATCACAATGATTACGTATGCAATCATCGGTACCATCATCGCCTTTATCTTCGTTCTGTCCAAAACAGAGGCTGTGAGCATGTTCTCCATTTCCGGAAGCGCTCAGGCAGATAACGAGGAAGAGGATGACTATTAGGATGAACTTATGGAAAGGTGGATACAATTATGAGTGAAATGCTGCAGAAAAGCGTGAATCTGGAACCGGAAACAATAACGAAACGAGATGTCGGTCTTGCATGGCTGCGTTTCTATTTCGCCAATGAGATTCCGCATTCCTTTGATAAATATATTGCACCCTCTCTGATGTGGGCGCTGATGCCGATTCTGAAAAAGCTGTACAAGGACAAAAAGGATTTATCTGAGGCCTACCAGCGTCATCTGCTGTTCTTTAATACACAGATTTCATGGGGCGGAGGTACCATAACGGGAATCATGGCTTCCCTGGAGGCAGCCCGTGCGCAGGAGGTGTATATGGATACACCAGTCACAATCGACGATGATCTGATCTATAATACGAAGGCCGGTCTGATGGGAGCACTGGCAGGTATCGGAGATTCCATTGACTCCGGTACGATTCAATATATCTTTATTGCCATCGCATTGCCGTGGGCACAGCAGGGAAACGCAATCGGAGCCTTGTTTCCGTTCATCATGTTCTCTTTGTATCAGCTGGTTATCGGCTATTACTTCGCACAGCTGGGCTTCAAGCTGGGGCGTACAGCTGCCACGGAAGTCGTTGGTACGAAGATGCAGATCATCATTGAAGCACTCTCAATTCTGGGACTGTTTATGATGGGAATTCTGGCTGCCAATTATGTCAAGGTATCCTCTACGCTGGCCTTCACCCTATCCGGGAAGAAATTCGTAATTCAGGAAATTCTTGACGGTGTTATGCCGGGCATTTTGCCACTGCTGACTGTGGGACTGGTTTATTTCTATTTCACAAAAAAGGGCTTAAATGTCACAAAGGCGCTGCTTGGTCTGACCATCATTCTTGGCGTTCTGGCCGGCTTTGGCATTCTGTAACAGATAAGGAGGAACCGCTATGGGTAAGGTAGTATTAGCACGCGTAGATGCACGACTGATTCACGGACAGGTTATGACGAGCCTGTCGAAATCCGCAGGGGCAACTGCGATATTTGTCGCAGATGATCCATCGGCACACGATCCGTTTACAAAGAATATCATTCTCGGGGCAGGCTCACGCACCGGCTTGAAGGTACGGGTGTTAAAGGAGGATGGCGCTGTACGGTATTGGAATGACCGGCAGTACGATGACTATCATGTCATTCTTCTGACCAAGAGCATTGAGGTAATGGCGGATATCATTCGAGGCGGTGTACTGATGAAAGAGCTGAATCTTGGCGGTATTCCACAGAAGCCAGGGTTGACCTCAATCATTAAGGAGGTCGCAATTAACAAGGAGCAGCTAAAGATATTGCAGGAGCTGGAAAAAGACTATGGTATCGACGTGTACTTTCAGGCAATTCCATCCTCACGCCGGATATCCCTGAAGGAGGCTGCACGTCTGTTTGAGGAGCATTCCGCATGATTGGGATGCTGCTGATCAGCCATGGAGGAATGGCGGAAGGAATGCTAGACAGCATGGAGCTGATTATGGGAAGCTGTGAACAGATGCACACGGTTTCGCTTTGCGCAGGTGAGGATTTTGAGAGCTTTCGTACAAAGGTAATGGATGCCATACGATTGCTGGACAGTGGTGATGGTGTACTGGTATTTGTCGATCTTTACGGGGCTTCTCCGTTTAATGCAGCTGTATATGCGGCTGCCCGTATGGCGCAGGAGGGAAGAAATGTTCGTGTGCTTGCCGGTATGAATCTGGCCATGCTGCTGGAAACAGCGGCAATGCGGATATCCTCCTCCTTGCAGGAGCTTGTTGCGATTGCGGGTGCCGCAGGCCGGGATGGCATCAGTGAGCCAGTGGTGGTGAAGGAAGAAGAAAACGAGGAGGACTACTGATGAAAAAGGTTTTGATTACTCCGCGTTCCTTTGGAAAATATAATCGCGAGGAGCTGATAGAGAAGCTTCGACAGCATGGAATCGAACCCGTCTTCAATCCTTACGGTACGATAATGAATGAACAGCAGCTGCGCCATGCACTGCAGGATATGGATGGACTGATTGTCGGTGTCGATCCGGTGAGTGAAGAGGCTTTGAAACAGGCACCGAAGCTAAAGGCGATCGCAAAGTACGGGGTTGGTATTGATAATATTGCCTGTGCATATGCGCAAGAAAACGGCATAGCAGTAAGCCGCACTGTAAATGCGAATGCCAATGCCGTTGCGGATTATGCCATGACGCTGTTGATGAGTGTAGCACGTCGTGTTGTGGAAATCGATGAGGGCTGTCATCACAATGACTGGTCCAAAAAGGAAGCATTGGATATCTATGGAAAAACAATCGGTGTACTCGGACTCGGGGCTATAGGGAAGGGGGTCGTGCAGCGTGCCAGCGGCTTTGATATGCGTATTTATGGATATGACATCATGAGGGATGATGCCTTCTTAAATAAATATAACGTATGCTTTACAGACGTGGATACGATCATACGGGAATGTGACTTCATTTCTCTACACCTTCCGCTGACACAGGAAACACGCCATATTCTGAATAAGGAGAATCTGAAGCATGCGAAAAGCAATCTGATCATCGTCAATACAGCCAGGGGAGGTCTGCTGGATGAGGATGATTTGTATGAGCTGTTGAAGGAAAAGAAGCTGTACGGTCTGGGGCTGGATGTTTTTGAACAGGAGCCGCCGCAGAATTCCAAACTTCTGACACTTCCCAATGTGATTGTCAGCTCGCATACGGCTGCTTCCTCACAAGAGGCGATCAATGCGATGAGTCGCATGGCGGTGGAGAATCTGATTCGATCACTGGAAGCATAGGGGATACGGTATAGAAAACAGGATAAGGAGGAGCTTATGGATAAGACAACATTGCTGGCAGAGCTTAAAAAACAGAGGCTGGTAGCGGTAATTCGCGGTAAGGATGAAGAGGAAGTCACAAAAATTGTGGATGCTGTATACCGCGGTGGAATACATTTCATGGAAATCACATATACAATACCACAGGCAGAACAGGTGATCGCGCATTTATGCAAGGCGTATGAGGACTGTGATGATATCATCATCGGAGCAGGAACCTGTCTGGATATCGTATCTGCACGTATGGCGATTTCTGCAGGCGCACAGTTTATCGTCTGCCCGCATCTGGATACAGAGATCATGAAGCTGTGCAACAGCTATCGTGTGCCCTGCTTTCCGGGCGCTGCCAATGTAAAGGATATGCTGGAATGTCTGCGCTATGGGGCAGAGGTAATCAAGCTGTTTCCGGGAGATACCTTTGGACCGAAGGCTGTCAAAGCCTTTAAAGGACCTCTTCCACAGGCGGATTTCATGCCGACCGGTGGGGTCAATGCTGCCAATCTGACAGAATGGCTGGACAATGGCGCAGTTGCGGTGGGAACCGGTGGAAGTCTTACAAAGGGGGCGGCAGCAGGTGATTTTGACGCTGTGCGCTTAGAGGCAGAAAAGCTGGTGAATATTGTACGTGCATATGATCAGCGATAAAACGAAGCTTCTTATATTTGATATGGACGGTCTGCTTGTGGATACGGAACGCGTTTATCTGGAGGGCTGGCTGTATGCATTAAAAAAGCAGAAGGTTGCTATTCCGGAAGCCGTGGTAAAAAGCTGGGTCGGGAAAAGCTTCCATGATACAGGCGCGTATCTGATGCAGGTGTGCCATGAGGAAGCATTGTGTACAAGGATTCGTGAGGATCGGGAACAGTATATCTATCAGTGTCTGGAAAACAATACGCTGCTTGCTATGCCCTATGCACGGGATGCTTTACAGGCGGCACGGGACTATGGCTTTCGGACGGGACTTGCGACCTCTTCTTTGAAAAAGCGTGCGACCGCCATACTTGCACATCTGGGCCTGCTGCCCTATCTGGATTTTCCCGTATTTGCGGATGATGTCCAAAAGCTAAAGCCCTATCCGAATCTATATCTGGAGGTTTTAAGGCGGGCACAGGTTTGCTGTGAACATGCAGTAGCCTTTGAGGATTCCCTAACCGGTGTACAGGCAGCAATAGCGGCTGGAATTCAAACGGTGCGGATACCGGATCACCATTTCATTGATGTGGAGGAAGTGGAAGCGAATGTTGTCTGCGAAAAGAATCTGTCGTGTGTGCGAGCAATGCTGGAACAGCTGAATATGTGAGGTGACGATATGGAGAAGGAAGTGATCCAGGATCTGATTCTGCGTTATGGAGTGCTTCTTGGAAAAAGAAATACAGAAAGACAGAAAACAGCATTTTTACGGGCTGCACAAAAACAGCTGGAGCAGGCAGGCTTATCTGTGGATATCACCTGTGTATCTGCATCTGTCATGAGACGTGAGACCATGAATATGTATAATCTGTATGCAGGAGATTTCAAAAAGGCGGATGTGGTATTCATTACGTATTATGATACACCGCTATGGCAGCTCTTGCCCAAAGAACAAAAGGCCTTTGATGCAAACTGGTCAAAAGGGAATTTCCTTCTCCACACCTTGCTGTTTCTATCCTGTGTGGCTGTGATTGCTGCTCTTTTGTACCTGCTGGTAATACCAAGCCTGCAGGAGCACGGGTTTGTGAGTTTCTGGGGAGTGGTGCTTGTGCTCCTCTGTCTGTGCGGATTTTATGGGATTCGGCAGATGCGCGGAGGGATTGCGACAGGAAATACGATGGTGCGCAATTCGTCAAGTCTGATTGCTCTGTTTGCCTTGGCTTGTGAATTATCCGAGCAGGAAAAGCAGCATGCTGCCTTCGCTTTGATCGATGAGGGCACGCGTTCAGAGTATGGTCTGCGCATGCTGCAGGAGTATATAGGAAAGCGGCATCTTCAGCGGGTTTATCTGGATTCCATCGGAAATGCGGGGATTTTGCAGGGATTTGCTGAACGGCATATACAGGAGGAACTTCCTGAGGAGCTTGCAGAGCATGTGGAGTGGCACGATTTGGCAGAGGGAAAGCATGCATATGGAGATATTTTGATAACAAGTGGAGCTTATGATAAGCATGAAGTTACTCTGCAGGTGAATGAATCCAGTGCAGCACAGGAGCATGTGCTTACAGCGGTAACCTTCCTGCATCGGCTGTATCATTATTTACAAACTTGAATTTCGATAGCGCAGCTGCACTGCGAGAACATGGTTTTCAGAAAATGACCGTCATTTCATTGATGTTGTGAAAGTAACATAGTATAATAAAAGTAACAACAAGGAGGTCGATTTTTATGGAAAATAAGACCATTATCACCATCAGCAGACAGTTTGGAAGTGGAGGACGTGAAATCGGCAAGAAAATAGCCGACCAGCTGGGAATACCGTTCTATGACAAGGAGCTCATTGAGATTGCTGCCAAGGAAAGCGGTATGGATAAAGAGCTTTTTGAAGAAGACGATGCCCGCACGAGTAAGGGTTTCCGGCTCCTGGGTGCCTTGGGATATTCTCTGGGAGGACCATTGTCCACGATTACAGAATTATCATTAAATGACCGTTTGTATCTGGTACAGGAAGAAGTGATCAAGGGGGTTGCCAATGACGGCCCGTGTGTGATTGTCGGACGCTGTGCAGATTACGTGCTGCGCGAACGCAGCGATGTGCTGAATGTGTATATTCATGCAGATATGGAGGATCGCAAGGAACGTGCGGTTCATTCCTATGAGGTGGATGAGCGTGATATCGAAGGCAGCATCAAGAAAATTGATAAGCGCCGTGCCAATTATTATGAATACTATACGGATCGTAAATGGGGACGTGCAGAGAATTATGATATTAGCATCAACTCAACGACCTTCGGCATAGACGGCACTGTGGAAATTATCAAGATGCTTGCACAGAAAAAAGCATTATAAGGAATCATAGGAAAAGAAGGGTAATGTAAACTAGAGAGTGGTTTTGTAAAATAGCGCTTTAAACTAATGAGTGGGTAAAAAAGAAAACAGATGATAAAGGGACTAGAAATCCTTAGAGTCATCTGTTTTTATATGCCGAGAAA
>NZ_JANGCA010000069.1:0-17312 GCF_024463855.1 Clostridium sp. DFI.1.208
TTGTCCCCTGAGATGAGCAAGGAGGAAATACAAGCCGAAAAAGAACAGGCTGCAAAGGTAGATAAGGATTCTATCACGAAAACGAAGATCACAGATACACGATACAGTTATCGATGGAAGAAAGAAGGAAGCTACGAAGTCTCTGTGATCTATACACAGCGCGTCAC
This sequence comes from Clostridium sp. DFI.1.208, assembly GCF_024463855.1. Taxonomy (NCBI): domain Bacteria; kingdom Bacillati; phylum Bacillota; class Clostridia; order Eubacteriales; family Clostridiaceae; genus Clostridium; species Clostridium sp. DFI.1.208. Next base: position 168 of record NZ_JANGCA010000069.1, read on the forward strand.
ACGAGGAGATTTCAGCGATCAAGAACGATATCTGTGCCGTATGGAGGTTACGAAAAAAGATAAACGATATATCATCACGAACATATATGAAGACAGCGCTTTGTCTGATGGTCTATATTGAATATGACATTTTGATGAATATCAATATATAGAGTGACAGGAGGTGGTTCAGTTGTTTATCAAGATCTGTGAGTATATCTATGAGAATATCGTAATGATATTTATCATAAATAACGGTATATGGCTTTGCCTTCTCTTTGATGATCAGCCAGAGTGGGATCTCGGCCTCGGTCCCCGAATAAACAATCTATCTTTTAAAATAGAATACGAAACGAGACGTCCGATCACATATATCTATTCATTCATACGTTTTTTCTATATTATGATCGTTGTAGTTTGGCTTTTGTATATAGTGTTTAGTATTCTAATCTATATCATAGGTTTGATTTTCTTTTTTCAAGTAATGATGTAAAACGACTATACTTTATCTTAGAACTGAGAATAAAGTTTTTAGTATTTTCATCACTTCATAAATTCCACCCTCGAAGAAAAAGTGTCTCAAACGAAAATACTCGCTACAACGACCGGAAAAGCCTTGTAGAAGGCTTTTCTCATTTTTAGATAAAGATTTATATATATCATGACAAAACGATGCTCTGAAGCTTTGAAATAAAGTTTGAAATTAAAATTAAACTATGAATAAAAGTCTATATAAACAAGTCGCGTACGAGCTTGTGTATAGATAAGAGAGCGCTGCTCTGATAGCGTATGGCAATCTATCAGTGCTATCTTCAGACATAAAAAAATAAAGAAAGGAATCATAAAATGGAACTCGACCAGATGATATTCGATGATCTCATCAAATGCTATAAGTCGAAGAACTATCGTTTCGACTTCGTATCAGACGAACTCTTCGTAGATGGATATTCCAAGGGTGTTTATATCCACTTCTCCCCTTTGAACAGGGATGCTTTTCTGGAGTATATAGAGGATACTCCTTTTTTCTTCGACATGGAGCTTCCCATGCAGAAAGACACCTTTCTTGATGCCTACCTGGATTTCATGGATCATGCCTGCACGAAGAAACGCAATACCCGTTATGCGGTCTCCATCACAGTCCTGTATCCGAAGAAGCTCCAGACCATTGAGGAACGGAAACGCTTCATACGTCAGTACGTCCTGCAGCTGTGTGGTCTGAAACAGCCGATCCCTTATTTCGTTGAAAATATCACCATGGGATGCGGTACTTATGCTAGAATAACCATGATAGACAGGATCTATATCGCCAGGACACAATGGATGGTTTACAAGAAGGATGGCTGGTTCGACAGCAGGACCGGAAGATTCGCAAGTGCGGATTGTCCGGAAAGATACAAGGTGTTGAAATATAGAGCCGGTGACTATCGACTGGATAAGGATGGTAACCGTATCCCATCGAAGGCCGTCTTCAGCAATTCCCTGCAAAACTTCGTTTACGGAAAAGACATGCAGAGTGGCCGTAACCTGTGGGATGAATTCATCTGGAAGCTGCGTCAAAAGTTCCTGGACGCAGTATTGCGAGTGTGCGGTAAGACGGATCATGTCAAGAAAGGAAAACGGCTCCATAAGACGGAATGCAAGCCGGAGTATCATCGCTATGTACGCCGACGTATTGCTGCATTGAACTTCGCAAAGCAGACCATCGAATATACGACGAATTACCTACTGAAGAAATTCTGCGCAGAGGATATCGTATTCACACACTACAATGAAGCGAAAGGCGGACGGACAGAGCATAGCCGGGCATATAAACAGGTCTTGTCGATCTTTCACAAATACAGGACCAGGTTCCGTAACGGAGTCTTCCATGATGAGACAGGGAATGAACATCAGCTGGACTATTATCACCAGAACGTCTATGAATTAGATCGCAGTATCCAATGCCTGCTGGATCAGTTCTTTACTGATATACAGGCATTGTAAGAAGATGAGGAAAGAATACATGAAACAAGCGAAACTATTATTTTTACTACGGAATGACCTGGCATCCACTTCACAAAGGATCATCATCGAGATCAGCGAGGAAGATCATGAATACTGTATCGGACATGGAGATGATGACAGGGAATATGTCCTAAAACAAAACGAGCGATACAGAGTCCTTGAGGATCCGCGTGGGATCCGGGTATTCGGAACGGATGAGGATATCTGTCACTATCTGCTGTTCAAATACTGCAGAGATGTTGCAGCGGATGTAGCATATCCTACAGGATGGCTGAAAGAACTGGAAAAACGATTCGAACAGATCCGCTGTGATGACCTTTCCGTATTCTACAATAAAACAAACGAATAGATATTCCTTAACACTGCTTCTCATGCGGTGTTTTATTTTCCTCTCTCAGCTTGATCTTTGCTGGGAAAAGGACAAAAACGACCTTTAGCTGGCCCAACAAATACAAAAAGCTGAATCAAAAGACTCTGCCGGCATGAACACCGGCGGCTACATGGCAAGTTGCCATGTACCTACACCATCAAGGGATGGTCAATAGAAAGTGTAAGTAGAAGTATTACAAATCAGAAAAAGATAAAAAGGAGATATGACAAATGAACATCTTAGGGTTTGTAGCAGAATGTTTGTGGATGATCACATTCTTCTCTGCAATTGCATACAAGTGGCTGATCAACACCAATGAAAAAGAGGTGTGAATATGGATATAGATCCACTAACATTCATCATAATCATGCTTTTCATAGCAAATATGGCGCAGGCCATGTTTCTCTTGATAAAGCATATGAGTATATATAGCAAAATACGATTGCTCTTGATCGTATTATATACAATAACCGGATTGAGTATCGTCAATACTCTATATTTGCTTTCCCAAGCCTTTACAGAATGATACTCTATTTCCTGTCAAAGAGTATGAAAAAATAAATCGGTCTCTACATGCTGGGCCAAAGGATCATTTCTGTAAGGAGCACTTATCATTATCGAAAGAGTCTGTATCAAACTATACAGTATCATAAAAAAAGCTGGTACCTGGCAATTTGCCAGGTATCTTTTAGAATTCGCTCGAAAAGCTGCCGGCATGGGAGCCGGCGGCTACATGGCAAGTTGCCATGTAGCTATGGAATACCGCATGTGCCTACACCGTCAATGACCGGGTCGTATTTTCCTATCGGAAAATCTCCACCCTACGTTCCGTTCCTTGACTGCTCCGGCTCATCGCGGTGCGTAGAAAGTGTAAGGTACATAGCTTTACGATAGAAGGAACATATAAGGAGGACAGAAAGTATGATGACGTTTCATTTCAAAAACAAGGAAGAATTCTATGAGCGGATCGCAGATGGGTCCCTGCAGAAGAGCATGATGGAATATCTTGAGAGATGGGCAGACATGGAGCTTCCGATCGAGGAGGATACCCTGCTCTATAATTTCGAAGCAGAATTCGAATGTGTATTAGAAAATGGAAAGCGATGCATCACGGATGAGGAAGTAGCTCATCGACGTGGTGAGATTGCCGTGAGATTCCATGATGTGATCCGCAGTGTCTGGAGGAGATATCAGAAAAGTATCCCTATATCAGGAAAAGATTTCACTCTTACAGAACTCAGCACGGATATGTGGCGGTTGATCTGGATAGATACGGAATTCCAAATGAAAACAGAATACCTCTTTTGGAGGAATCAGATCTTCGTATGCAGTGCATCAGGAAATGCCGTCTTCACCTTCCCTCAGAGACTGAGCTGGAAGGACGATTGGACCAAGATGAAGCCCTCTCAGTTTGCCGACGCCTTATCTACCGGCGATTTCAAAAGTCATTTATGGCTTGGAAGCGCTGCATATGACGATATCATAGAGCGTTACCGAAAAGCAGATAAGGAGGGACCGATCTCCTTGACAGAATATGAGCGATATCTGCAGTATGCACAAGAGTCCTCATGCCATGAAGAATTCCTCCTGAGGATCGAACTGGATGAAGACCTGCCCTATCGTCATGATCAGGAGGAGCGATGGCTGCGGACAGAATGTAGGATGCGTCTGAACCCGATCGTTGCGTTTTACTTACGTGGGCTTCAAGTCTTCTACAAATGCCAAATCGAGGGAAGATATCCACTAAACGAAGAGGACCTTTTAAGCAATGTAATCTACAGGAGGGAAAAGTATGAAACGATTAAAATGTCATAAATGTGGAAACGAAAAAGAATTTTATGTGAAAGAAAGTTTTAAAGGAAGATGCTCATGTTTTTTTCGAACAGATGGCCGTGAAGCTGATAATAGTGACATGTATCGAAATGCAACCCATTCGTTGATTAGTAAGTTCATCTATTGTGCTGATTGTAACGCAAGAGTAAAGAAGCTTAGTCCTGATGAAGAAGTCAGTGACTATGAAGGTGGTGTTTGTGATGAATGACAATGAGGTCCTACTGGAAAGAATCACAGAGCAGATCCGGATATGGGAAGCGTATTATAACGAGACCGGTCATTATCGGGAGGATACGATCTTTCTGGATACCGGCGATACAGCGGTCTATGATCCTTGTGTCAGCGAATGTATGCGATTCAAAGTCGATCCAAGAACTTATTACGGAGAAGAAGCATACCAAGTATGGCTGGAGAGCATGAGATCCTATCTGGGCGGTGATGGACTTGGCAAAGAGAATACTTGATGTTTGTTGTGGATCAAAAATGTTCTGGTTCCAAAAACACCATCCCGATGTCGTTTATATGGATATCAGGCAAGAACATGGAGATATCCATGGAAAGCATGTCCATGTCGATCCTGATGTGGTCGGAGACTTTCGAAATATCCCATATGATGATGGACGATTCGATATGGTCGTATTCGATCCTCCACATCTTCGCTGGGCTGGACCGAATTCTATCATGAAGGCTCAGTATGGTCAGCTCAGTGAAACCTGGCCGCAGGATATCGCGCAAGGGTTCAAAGAATGTATGAGAGTGTTGAAATCAGGAGGCTTCTTGATTTTCAAATGGAACGAATGTCAGATCAGAGTCAATGAGGTCTTGAAGCTCATGGATACGACGCCTTTATTCGGAAACAGACGTGGTGATACCCATTGGCTCGTATTCACAAAAGAGGGATGTCAAAATGAAGAGATATCATAAGTGGAGTATATACAGAAACGTCATCATGCTGAGATACCTGTTCCGTGGATGCGATGGTGTCCGGCAGCACGTCCAAATGATGAGATGGATCCATGATAAAGGACTTACCGAGGTCTTCGATTTCATAAAGGAACACTTCGAAGAGACCTGGACGATGCCGATCCAAGAGCTTAATGAATATGTAAATGGGAGGAACTATCATGATCAATAGAGTCGTATTAGTGGGAAGATTGACGAAGGACCCTGTATTACGGAAGACGACGAATGGCGCATCGGTCACATCTTTTACGGTCGCATGCAACCGACTTTTCAAACAGGAGGGACAGCCGGAAGCTGACTTCATCAACACTGTTGTCTGGAACAAGACCGCGGACAGTGTAGCAAAGTATACGCACAAGGGCTCTCTGGTAGGTGTAGAGGGTCGTATCCAGACGCGCAGCTATGATGACAAGGATGGCAAGCATGTATATGTAACAGAGGTGGTCGCGGATAATGTGCGCTTTCTGGATAGTAGGAATGCAGAAGGTACGAACAGTGCCTACGTGCCCGGACAGGAAAGCATGCAGAGCAGCACTGCTGCGAGCAACAGCTATCCATCCTTCTCCAGTGAGTTCACGAGCACTGCAGCACTGGATATCTCCGATGACGATCTGCCATTTTGATGAAGGAAACGATACGTATGATAACACAAAAAGAGATCGATGTGGAGGTGTGGAGGTTAGTCGATACGACAAAGAATCTTTATATCTCCAACATGGGAAGAGTCAAGCGTATCTATAAAAACAAAAGAGAGCGGATGCTGAAGCCGTATCTGCTAAAGGCGTCCCTCCCTACTTCATCAAGATCAACAAGAAGGAAGTCAAGATCGCACAGCTCGTATGGAGAGCCTTTCGTGGGGACTATGATACGAAGCGCTACAGTTTGATCCACACGGGCCTGAATACAGATGACAGGCTGGTGAACCTGACTCTTTTGTCGAAGCAAGAGGCAGGAAGCATGTTCGCAAGCCGCAGTCGACGAAGAGGGATCCATAAGGTGGATCTAGAAAACAGAAATGTGCTTGCCTTTTATAAAAGCTCCAGAGAAGCAGCGACAAAGGAATACTGCAGCTACTAGACGATCCTGGACAGCTGTAATGGAAAGACGAGAAAGAATGCGACCGGCTATCGCTTCGTATGGTCTGAGGTCGTAGATGATTCTTCAGGCTGGATATGAGGGACATATCGCTAATAGGAAAAGATGATGAAGGAGGATATAGAAATGGAAGAATATGAAATCAAGCTAAGACTTACAGAAACAGAAGCAGAGCAGCTCGTAAAGGCTGCAGCACAGCACGATCAGAAGGTTTCCGAGCTGCTAGAATCCTTTGTATATGATCTAGTCGCATCTGATGAGCATCGCGGAGGTGATGATGAGACAGAATTGGCCCATCAGTGGTATCAGCGGCGCAATGAAGCACTCGATCCGCATCATGCGACCCCGTTGACAGAGAGCGAATCTCTAAAGCTGGCAAAGACAGATATACAGAAGCGCTGTATACAGGAAGCATTCCGGTATACTCCCCTTTATTTCGAATGGATAAAAGCAACGATGAAAGAGGATGGAGTGATCATGGAAGATCGGGAACATCAGTTCGTAAACTTCTATATCGACACAGAGGATGGCATTGTCGATATCATGGAGGATTACGGAAACAGCTGCGATGATCTGAAGCTCGTTCATGGGTCTGAAAAGGTCACGTGGGAGGAAGTGGAAGCTCGCCTGCGCAGTTATTCGAAAAAACATCAACAGGAGTTACAGTATCACTTGAAAGAATGTCTTCAACGATTGCCAAAACAAGAAGAAGGTATCGACCATGTGCGGATAAAGATAGCAAGCGATATCTATCGTCTGGAGGCGATGCTGCGTGAGATCCTGGAAAGCACCTGTCATGCATGAAGCTTGTCGAGCGCTCCAAGGTGTCATCGGATGAAGTCATACATATATCCGTTTTTTCAGATAAGACCATCGTGAGGAGGGATCATATGAAGAGTGAAACATATACAGGATTATCAGAAGCATTGCAGGCGGTAAAGACGAGATACGTGCAGTTGCCGGAGGAAGGAATCGATCAACAGACGCCGGAACCATTCGCATGCCTGATACGGGCATGTGAAGCTGTCCTTCAAGAGGAACAGATACGCAGAGACCGTCAGTTACGAGAGGTACGGAAAGCACGAAGAGACGGGATCATAGGGCGACCAGTCACCCCCTGCAGGGAAGACTTTCTGAAGCTGATGTATCTGCATGATAAAAAAATGGTGACAGCAATGGAAGCGACGAGAATGGATATAGGAGTTGCCATTTCATGCAGAACGAAAAGGAGATATCAGGAGGACGAGGGATGGAAGATATAAGGAAGCTGATCGTATTCCTGATCATCAACATCTCGGCATTCCTCTGTTATCTGCTGGGAAAAGAAAATCGGAGAAAGAGAGAAGATGGACATGAAGAAGAATAAATATTTAAAAGCGAAACTGACTGCAGATACGGAAGAGGACTGTCTGTACAACACTTTCTGGATCTATGTTGCCGGTATATCGGAGCTGTTACTGATCGTCATGCTGCAGGGAGAGTTGAACTACATCAGTATCCCCTGCCTCATCTCAGCCGGCTTCTCTTTAGGCGTCTGCGCATACAAGATGGGACAAAACGCAAGGGAGCGATAAAACATGACCTTAGAAGATTACTTACCACAGATACAATTACTTACTTTACAGAATTACAACAATACCATCATCGCTTATGCGGCATATGTGCGTTTCGGGAAAAAAGCGATCGCAGACTATTGCAGGGAGAAGATCGGAAAAGAGGTCAGGGTCATCGTAAAGGATGATGATCCTATCAATGAAGATGGGTCGATCAGTCAAAATCGCTCGAAGCCTTCCAGATCGAGAACAGTGATCCTGGAGGTCATCAGCGAATGACGTACGTGGTCGTCACGATCACGTACTTCCTCCTCATCGGATTCCTTCTATGGAAGAATGAGGCGGGGACCTATATCCGGCATATGACGTCGCATCATCTGGTCTGTATCCTGAAGACCTCCCTTTCCATACTGACCGAAGTGGTATTGACGATGTCCCTGACATTCGCATGCGTCTATACGCTTTGCGGCTTACGCAAAGCGCTCCCTGATGAGAAGGAGATCCTGTTGCTGTGCCGGATGGTCCTGTTGTTCATCGTGCTGGTACGCTACTTGTTTCAGAAAGAGGTGGGCTTCCCGTTCCTCCTCTTCTATATGAATGTGACCATCTTTTCCGACTTCCTCTATCAGGGCGCGGATATCCTACGTTCCCTGCTGTATCTGGTGTTTCTCATACTACATGCACTCTTTTGCGTCTGCGATGAGGGAAGGATGCAGACATACCGCAAAACAGTCGCGATCCTAACAGAGGAAGATATCGATATCATCGCCATCCATGAAGCCGGACATGCCATCATGTCGATGAACGATGGCGTGATACCGATGGAGATCGTCCTCCTGCAGGGGAAGGATGGTCCGGTGGGAGGATATTGCCGCTATGAGAAACAAGAATTGCCTCTGCGCATGATACTGTGCAAGTTACTCGCTGGAGATATCGCAGCGAGAAGATATGGGATGCTTGCACAGAAGATGGTCTATTCCGAGCTATCCTCAGTTGACGACCATAACCGGTGTTTCGAACTCCTGCAGCAGATGCCGCGACAGGAGCGCTATACGCTGTATGAAGACTGCCGGAAGCACTGTACACAGGTCCTGTATGCGCACTGGGATCTGGTAGCCCTGATCGCACAGAGACTGCTTGAGGAGAAGAAACTTGAACGACAGGAGCTGGAACTGCTCTGGCAGACATATGGGAAGGAAGACGGGATGAACCATGAAGAGGATAGAAGACGATCGGAAAGGAGGTTAGGGTCACAATGAAACGTGATGATCTGTTGAGTGTGGAAGAAATGCGTAGCCGGCACTATAAGAACTCTGACGCTCCACACACTGTGATCTTGGAAATCATCGAATGAAGAAAAAGAAATATCTGGTACTGAGAAACAAGGAGAACGGGAATATCGTAACCGTCGACAAGACTTGGTTCTATGGTCTGCCTAAGCATATCCAAGCGCTGTATCATGCAAAATGGCAGATCATAATAAAGTAAGACATCACCTGGCAAGTTGCCAGGTAATCGATCCAAACTGCAAGGAAGAACGGAAGGTGTGAAAAAAATGGAGGCATTCAAAAGAAGGATGAGGCCGGTCCTCGCTCATTTCTATTTTCTGGCAGCATGCATAGCTCTGGCAGTATGCGCAACCTTAGTATTATGCGTCATAGTATCTATCGTACCTTGCTTCCTCTTCATCTTGCTCAAAATCGTTATGTATGTTATGGAAGGAGCTGGTATGCAGCGGATCCTGCATATCGTTTGCTTATTTTGTCAAGCTATCCCTTTCATGCTTCTATCAAAACTTATGATAGACTATCTGGATACTCACAAGTACCTCAAAAACGGGAGCGATCATAACGATATAGAAATGATCGAAGAAAAGGGAGCAGAAGGGATCTCGCCTATCAAGGATCTCAAAAACGGTATACAAGCCCTCGCCGATATCCTATGCGGCTTCATATTTACTCTGATCGGTATAGTCACAGTACTTCTGATAGGGATCATCGTTGCTTTTTATGGTGTAATGTGGCTTCATGATAAAAAAATAGATATCCTTTTTATCGAAATAGCTGAATATCTTATCCTTGTGGGTTCCATGATGGTCTTGTTGAAAGTGTATATGAACATCATAGTAAATATTTTGGTACTGATCTTCCTGGCATTTTTCTGGATGCTCGATCGATTCGAAACGATCTTATCGAGACAAGAGGTCAAAGGATAGTGGTATCATCTTTTAAAGACCTGTGCGAACGTATATTAGAATATATGGATATTCTGAGAAAAAGGTATTTAGCATAGGATCAAAGATCCTTCCCTATCCAGTGTCATTCAGCTTGCACATGCTTTAGAAATCGATATGAACAGCTTTTTGTTCATCAAGTTGGAAACCTTACAAGAAAACAGCAAATGACCAGTTGATGGTCTTTAGGAGGAAACATATGAAACACAAGTATAAAGAGCAATGCTGTCATTGCGGAAAATGGACATACGACTATGATACTTCCTCCGGGAAGCTGCTTTGTAGACAGTGCTTACAGGAAACCGGAGGCAAGTTGAAATTAGAGGAACCGGTCCAACTGACGATCTATGCGTTCCTATACCCGGATACGGAAGGCAACGATACACAATGTTGAGACGTGGATATACAGCTACTATCTTCTTTCCCTGCCTGTACACATCGTACGGAGTTTCATGAGAGGAGCGCTACGGTATGGGGTAAAAGCTTACGAAAGGAAAGCGTGCTATGTACCATATCTGTTAATGAATATAAAAGCTCCGGATCGGATGGATATGTCTGAGATGGAACGTTCTCTTTCCGGATGTATCTCAAAGCCCGGCACGACGTGATGTTCTTTGCTGTATGGAAGAGTTAAGGAAGGTGTCACTATCCAGATGATAAAATTTCACAGGAGGTGATAGAAACATGATGTGGATGATCCTAATGGGAATATTCCTCGTTCTCTGCAGTATATTCTCTTATGCTCTCTGTAAAGCAAGCGATGAAGCAGAACGTATGTTCGGATATGAGAACATGGATGAAGGTCACGAGATGATACAGGAGGATAAAGATCCAGAATGACAAAAGACAAGATAACTACCTGGCAACTTGCCAGGTAGATAGAAAAGGAGGTGTTCAAAAGCTATGAATGATTTGAAAAACAAAAAAGGATATATCAATGCGAATTGTGAACGTAAGTATCCGGGAGTCAAAGACTATTATCTACGCTGCGTCAGTGACGAGGTCATAGACAGACTGCGAAAAGAATCTTTAGATGGTGTTTGCTTTCTATCTTTATCAGATCTCAGAGAAGCATATGATCTCACTAAGAGTGAAGGGCTAAAAGTGATGCTGTTGATCGATGATGAACCGGATATACAGCGTAAGGGCTGGCATAAGAATCTGGTCGAATATAGAATACAGGATCCAAAGGAAATGAAAAGCATAACAGTCCGGCTTCAGGACGAAGCTATGGATCTCTATGACGAAAAGGACGACGCACTTCAACTGCTCGGGCATAAGTTGCTGCCGGGACTTGTCTATTCCCTTGCGCAGGCACGAAAGATCGCAACGGATCTGGTCAACATTCTCCAGCATAAGGAGATGCCGAAGAAAGTACAGGAAGGATTATTGGAAGCGTACGTACGTGCACATAAAGGTTACACGCTGACAGAAGAGATCCAGGAAGATGGCACCCATCTTCAGGTCCTCTTATATGATGGCCTTCCGATAGCAAAAGGAAGCGGCACTGAGCTCTTGAAGATGATAGGAATCGAAGGTGTCACAGTTTCTGATCTAAACGTATACACGAAGGAGGATATGGAACCTGTCCTATCCCGCTATCACGAATATGTCCAAAAAGGACAGATCAGCGAGATACTGAAGGATCGCTGTGATGAGTGGTTAGCTTCACAAGATCTGGATGAAGACAGTTTGGAGGGGATCATCGATAAAGACGATCTAACACTGGAGCTATGGGACAAACGAGCAGCACTGGACCCTACTCTCCCTTTCCGCCCTGCTTTGAACACGGAGGACATGCGATGGATGCAGGAGGAAGCGGACATACAGCTAGAGCAGATGCTCATTACAGAACTGGAGAAAGAGAAGGTGTTATCCTATGGATCCTGATAGACTAGAGAAGTTCATGAGGAAGGACCATGCACGAATCTCCGGCTTTCACGGAGCGTCGTATACAAAAAAAGTATTATGTCATCTCTTATGGATAACCGTGGGTGTCATCGTACTCATCCTTCTCACGATTATCACACTGCAGTTCCTGTACGATAGTATACGACTTGCGACTCTATCCCTCCTACTGATCATCGTCCTTGCCATAACGTTCCTGCTATATCGAAGGATGAGAAAAGCAAAACAAAGAAAGAAAATGAAAGAAATCGTAGATAGGCAGAGCGGGTAAACACTTGTCTTTGAACTTCTACTATAGTAGAATTTAGTTGGAAAAGAGTGTCTGAACCTGACCTGGCAACTTGCCAGGTACAGGAGAGTACAGCGATAGATAGAAAGAGGAAAGGAAGATGCAATGAGTAGAAGAGACGTGCAGCTGCAACAGATGCGAGAGCAGCGACTGGTAGAAACGACCAGCAGAATCTACGCATCGACTGTAGCAGAGGTATTATTTGAGGCAGGCTTACCAAAGGAAGATATCGAATATGTGCTTTCTCAAGTCATGAGTAAAGCGGAGGATCTTTCAAAAGGTTATATCGACGTAGATACGTATGTGGAATCAGTAGAAGAAAAAACAGGAATCACTTTGAAGTGACCCGATATAAAGTAGAAAAAATCAGCTACCTGGCAAGTTGCCATGTAGGAGAAGATAGAGGTATTTTATTAAAATGAATACACTCAATGAGACATCGATCGAGCATGGTTTGGAGGTGTAGATATGTCAATATATAGATCGAAACAGTTCTGTAAGGAAGATGGGGACGACATCCGGAAGGAAAGAAGCGTCATATTCTTAGATATCGACGGTGTACTGCAGCCGACTCGTAATGAGCGAAGATTCCGTCACCACATGGAAGAAACAGCACAGTTCCTACGTGAAAAATATGATGATGAGATCTATCTAAGCCTGGATCGTTATGATGTAGCTGCCGTTTACTACGATTGGGACCTTGCCGCTGTCGGTATCCTAAAGAAGCTCATCGAGGAGACTTGCAGCGAAGTGATCGTACACTCTTCCTGGATATATGGTAAATCGATCGAACAGTTGAAGGCGTTATTCCGGATCCATGATCTGGATGTCTTCATAACGGGGATCGCGGAGTCTCCGGATAGAAACAAAGAGAGAGCGATACAAAAATATCTGGAAGAGAATCCGGATGTGAGCAATCATATCGTGATCGATGACAACTTTTTCGTTTTCATCAAATTTGGAGAACATGGCTGTTGGACGCGCGAATTCATGAATACGAAGGATTATGATTACTGCAAAAAGTTACTTTCTAGTAATCATCATTTTGAATATGAACAGGAAGACGAGATATCAAAGATCACTGTATCGCAGATCCATCGAAGCGATCCGGACGATCTGGTGGGAAATGTGAAATACAAGATCACAGAATATGAGAAGGACGGAAAAGTTCAGAAAATAGCTCTCTTCTGTATCAATTTGAAGCGTTACTATGACACCATAAATGACTACAGCCTTATCCTGAATCATATCGTAAGCTATCTCTATGAGCAGGATATCGATGCGCTGATAACCAGTTACCAGGAAGAAATGGATGGACGATGCAGATTATTACGGAGCTATAGTATCCCTAGACATCCTCGATGTGAGGGAAAAAGAGAATATGAATCTGTGTTTTTGGTATCTTTAGGCTATAACAAGGGATACGATTATTTAAAGAACGCCTCAGAAGATTTACCAGACATACTAAAATCGTTGAAAGAAGAAACTAGATGGATGTAATAACCTGGCAAGTTGCCAGGTAAGCAGAGGATAGCGGCAGAACCGCATGGAGGAAAATATGACTGTAAATGAAATTGTATTGTTATGTGGAATCCACATGCGCCCCTTTCTAAAAAGTGATGAATACATCATCGAACGAAGTGAAATCGAAGATTTCGATAAGGCACTGGAACATCTTTTAAGGGAAGATCTAGTGAGATATGAAGATATCGACTATGGAGCAGTCACAAGCACGATCAGTAGTATCCTTGAAGGATTAGATGTAAAAGATGCTGTAGATGATACAAAGCGTATCATAAATAGTCTTGGAGGTATAATGCTATTCAACTATATCCCTACTGAAAAAGGATTGGCAGTTGTGAGAGAATTCGAACATTTGAAACAATATGTGATGTATCCAAAGCTGCCTAAAGGAATGACGCTGGAAAAATACCAGGAAGCATATGAAAAAGAAGAAGAAAAATTCAAACGTGAATTCATAAAAAAATATTTCAAAAGACTGAATAAAAAAACAGAACAGTAAAAATTCTAAATGGGTGATAAGGAGGATTTAGAACATGAAGAAACTATTAAGCATGATAGCAGTGGCAGCATTGATATTGACGGGCTGTGCCAAAGAGCTGCAGGTCAAAACGACCGAGAGTCTGACTGTAGAGTATGGTGATAAGCTGGATAACGATAAACTATATGACGCAAAGGAGTCAGATGAGAATGTCAAAGTCGACAAGGTTTCCGGATATGACGCAAAGAAAGTCGGAGGACAGACGCTGAAAGTCACATTCAGTGATGGAGATAAGAGCATAGAAAAAGAAATCAAGATCACGGTCCATGATACGAAGAAACCGGAAATCGTACTGAAAAAGGATAAAATCACGATTACAGCTGGAGACAAGCTGAATCTTAAGGATAATGTGAAATCCGTAAAGGATCCAGTTGACGGTGACCTGAAGTACAGTGACAAGGAAATTAAAAAATCCGGATATACGATTGACAAAGGAAAGCTTAACGTGAAGAAGACTGGAACATACAAGGTAACAGTGAAAGCTTATGATGCGAATGAGAATACAACAGATAAGACATTTGATGTTGTTGTGAAGAAAAAGGCTGAAAAGAAAACGACTACTGAACAGAGCTCCGAGGCCATAGCTTCTCAGAACAATAACACTGGTCAGCAGACACAGTCAGCTTCCCCTTCCTCACCTGCACAGTCCAATCAAAATTCAGGATCCAGTGGACAGAGTGGTACGGCATCAGGAGGGTCATCTTCTGGAAATTCCGGAACCTCCAAACCAGCAGAAATACAGAAACCTCAAAGTTGTACAATTCCAAGTACAGAATATGGGTATGGAGGTATAATATTTAAGACAGAAGCGGAAGCAAAAGCATTTGGTGAAAAAATGGAATCTGATCCTGCTAATAAAATAATGGGTTTTTTCTATGGACCAATGTATGATACTTGTAATAATATCGTTGGCTATGCCGTTGATTTCGAGTATTGAAAATGAAAAAGATAGGAGGCGGGATTTCCTGCCTTTTTAGATGCTCTTAAATATGAGGTGAAAAGATGAATTATTATAAGTGTGCACCACCATAAAGGGGTCACGCCCAAAATAAATGAAAGGTCGTATCTGTACAGTCGTACATAACATCCTATATTTAAACAAGATCGGTAAGAGCCGGTCTTTTTCTATTTTAGACTGTACAAGGAAAGGAGATTTTATGAAACGATACAAAGAAATCAAAAAGAAGATTCTTACTTATCTAGCGGTTTTCTTTATGATTATATCAAATCTATCAATGCCGCAAACCATAAAGGCCGCAAAACCAGAAGTGAAATTGGCAAAAAAAATAGCCTACAGCTTTCAGGTAACCGATAAGGACGGGCACATGGTATGGGCAAATGATACTGAACACATCTACGCAGATGGTGAAGTTGCCTTTTGTGTTCAACCGGGACAGTTGGTGAATGAAAATGCCAACTATTCAGTATCTGAATTTGCACGATCAGAAAGAAACAAAATTGAAAGAATAGCATATGTCGGCTGGCAACTATCTGATAAGACAGATGAGGACTATCTAGCTACACAGTTTTTAATTTGGGAAGCACTTGGTGCTACGATCAATAGCACTTCCTATTCCGGATATGAAGCTAAAAAAACTAATATTCAAAAGCAAATCGATACTTTGTTTAGTAAAAAGCCGTCATTTAATGGCACGGATGAAACTATCAAAGTTGGACAATCAATCACATTGACTGATACAAATGGCGTATTTTCCTATTATTTTCTAACTTCTAAAAGTGAAGGAATCACCGTATCAAAAAGTGGAAATAAGCTGACTATCACTGCTTCCAGTAATGCTCCAGAAAATGCTACAGTGAAATATCAGTTAATAAAAGAAGAATGTGTAGGTACTACAATGCTTTACACTTCTACTGCTTCACAAGATGTTGTAACTGCAAAACAAACTGACCCTAGAAGCATTGCTATCAATCTTGATATTGAAAAATACGGCTCTTTGAAGATCACAAAACAGGATGAAGATGGGACTATAGTTCCGAACACTTCCTTCAAAGTATCCAAGAATGCAGATATGTCCTCCCCTGTTGGAACCTATACGACTGGTTCCGATGGTACTGTAACCGTCAATGACCTATTACCACAGAAATATTATGTGCAGGAGACTATAGTCCCTAGTCATCTGGTGCTTGATAGTACTATCCATGAAGTAACTGTCGAAGCCAATCAGACGACGACCTATACTGCACGTAATAACTGGGTAAAGGGTAAGGTACAGCTGCGTAAGATCGACCCTGATTCCGGCAAGCAGGTCGCAGGTGCTACCTATGCCATCTACAACGATAAAGGACAAGAGCTGGAACGTCTTGTTACAAAGGCAACCGGCTATGTAGAATCTGGTTATTTGAGATTTGGTGAGTACACAGTCCGAGAGGTCATCGCTCCATCAGGATATATCTTAAACAAGATCTCCTACCCTGTTACGATTGCTACTAATGAGCAAAAAATCACGGTCACCGGCGAAGATGAAAGACAGTCAGGTCGTTTAGAAATCACAAAAGAAGATAGTGTCACCGGCTCGGCCGCACAGGGCGAAGCTACTTTAAAAGGAGCTGTATATGAACTGAAGGCAAAAGAAAATATTCTGGATCCTGCAGATCAATCAGTCAAATATGCGAAAGGTGCATTAGTCACTTCACTGACGACGGATGCCAATGCAAAAGCGTCTGTAAGTAATCTTTACTTAGGTAAATATACTCTTCAGGAAAAGACTCCAAGTACTGGATATACGTTAGATCCTACAAAGTATGATGTATCTATCGATTATGCAGGACAAAGTGTGGAAATCGTTACAAAGAAACAAACGGTCAAGGAACGTGTCAAGGCTCAGGCATTCTCCA